>CACYCN010000102.1 GCA_902772895.1 uncultured Ruminococcus sp. | reverse complement strand
TCTTCGTATCCGTCAAAAATGTGGTTCATGATGCCGTTGCCGTTGGTATCGGTCATGAATTCCGAACGATAGCCCATCAGTCCTCTTGCAGGGATGCGAAACTCGATATGGGTAACGCCGGATTCACGGGTACCCATATTGAGCAGTTCCGCCTTTCTGGGACCGAGATTTTACATGATAGCTCCGACATAATTATCCGGCACTTCAATCATCAGCAGTTCCATCGGCTCCTGCAGTTTCCCGTCAATCTCTTTCATAATAACTTTCGGACGGGATACCTGAAATTCATAGTTCTGACGGCGCATCGTTTCAATCAGAATTGAAAGATGCAGTTCCCCTCTGCCGGATACTTTGAAGGTATCGGCGGAATCCGTCTCCTCTACACGCATTGCCACATTTGTTTCCACTTCTTTGAAGAGACGTTCCCGGATATTCCGGGAAGTGACATATTTACCTTCCCGTCCGGCAAACGGACTGTTATTGACCATAAAGAGCATCGAAACCGTCGGTTCATCAATTTTGACAAACGGCAGCGGCTCCTGATGTTCCGGATCACAGGCCGTTTCACCGATATTCAGATCCGTGATACCGGAAACCGCAACGATATCGCCCAATGAAGCACTCTGCGCTTCCACACGCTTCAGCCCTTCAAACTGATAGAGTTTCGTAATTCTGGCATTTTTACGGCTGCCGTCATTATGACAAAGGGTAATATTCTGTCCCACATGACAGCTGCCCCGTTCGACACGGCCAATACCGATTCTGCCCACATATTCATCATAGTCAACATTCGAGAATAACAGCTGCAGCGGACCATTCATATCTCCCTGCGGACAGGGAATTTCTTCCAGAATCTTTTCAAACAGCGGTTTCATATCCGTACCCAGGTTATGAGGATCCAGAGTGGCATAGCCGTCACGGGCGGATGCAAATACCACAGGGAATTCCAGCTGATCGTCATCCGCTCCCAGTTCGATAAAGAGATCCAGAACTTCATCCACCACTTCTTCTGGTCTTGCGCCGGGACGATCGATCTTATTGACAACAACAAGAGGTTTCTTGCCGAGTCCGAGAGCTTTTTTCAGTACAAAACGGGTCTGCGGCATACAGCCTTCAAAAGCGTCTACCAACAGCAGCACTCCGTCTACCATCATCAGGATTCGTTCGACTTCCCCGCCGAAATCCGCATGACCGGGGGTATCCACAATATTGATTTTGGTACCCTGATACATGACCGCCGTATTTTTGGACAGAATGGTGATGCCTCTTTCTCTTTCCAGATCATTCGAGTCCATGACACGTTCCGCCACCGCCTCGTTTTCACGGAAGATACCGCTCTGATGCAGCAGCTGATCCACCAATGTCGTTTTTCCGTGATCAACGTGTGCAATAATCGCAATATTTCTCAGATTCTCTCTCTGGTCCATCTCTTCTCCTCCTCTTTCCTCCGCTGTTGGAATACGCAGGAAATGTTGTTTTCATACTCCCATATTTTAACTGAATTATTATATCATACTTTTTCGGATGCTGACAGGGGTTTCGCTGAATTCTTCAAATTTCTGTAAAATGAGCGAAAAAAACTCCCCAAAACCGTGTCGTTTTAGGGAGTTTTGAATCCTATTTTGTCACCTGACTCTTCTCAGTCAGCACTCATTTTATTTGGAGGAACGTGACTTTTTTCTGGTCAGAATCACTGCAGTGGCAACAGCGGAAGCTGCTACGAGTACAAAGATCCATACAATGCCGGTGAAGTCGCCGGTTGCGATCGGAGTGGTCGGAGCAACGCTCGGATTTCCGCCGGGATTGGAGGGCTGTACCGGAACAACAGGCTCGCTGCTGGTGGCACTGGAAGACTCGCCGGAAGGATTGGAAGTCTCAGAGGTCTCGGAAGTTTCGGAAGATTCCTGTGACTGCTGAGAAGACTCTTCTTTGGAAGCTTCGCTGGATTCTTCACTGCCGCCTTCGCCCTTTACCAGAACCATTGCGGAAAGTCTCGGAACGGATACGTTACCGGTTACGGTATCCAGAACGGTTGTACCGGCTGCGGTATCATTCACATAGACATTCCAGCTGCCTTCGGGAAGCGGAACATCTGTTGCATCGGAAAGCGGGTTGTAAACAACCAGAATCTGCTCGGCTTCTTCGCCGTTAATGCCGCCGTCGAGTGTAAAGGCTGCAACACCCTTCTCAACATTATCGAGATAGCTCTGGAAACCGGATTCTACATCTTCCGGAGTTGTCATTCTCAGAGCCGGATGCGCCTTACGGAAAGCGATCAGACCCTTGTAGTACTCATATACGTCATTATAGGTTGCTACTCTGGAGTAATCAAGCGCATTGACGGAATCCGGAGAAGCATAGCTGTTATGATCGAAAGTACCGTCCGCCTTTGTCTTGGTTCTGAGGAATTCCTCACCGCTCATCATAAAGGGAATACCCTGTGCTGTCTGAACGATGGCTGCTGCCAGATTATTCTGACGGATCTGATCTTCTTCGCTGTCCTCAGCGTTAGAGGATCTGATCTTATCCCAGAGGGTCAGGTTATCATGGCAATCAGCATAGTTGATGATCTGAGTCGGAGACGGACACCATTTCTTGGTATACTGAACCGTATTGATGATAGCCTTATAGTGCTTGGTTTCACCGTTGGCATAACCTTTTTCAGTAGCGTCAAATACGCTGCCCTTGATCATGTCACGAAGTGTGTCGCTGAAGTAAGCAATGCCGGGAGTAAGTGCTGAATTGGTATAGTTTGCCATCAGAACGCCGGATTTTGTCGGATTGCTGCCCATGTTCCAGCCTTCGCCGTAAACAAGGATCGTCGGATCGATCTCATCCAGTGCGGCACGTACGCCGTTCATGGTATCAACATCGAGGATACCCATCAGGTCGAAACGGAAACCGTCAAGATGATATTCCTTTGCCCAATAAGCAACGGAATCAATGATGAACTTGCTGACCATGGAACGCTCGGAAGCTACGTCATTGCCGCAGCCGGAAGTGTTCTGGCCGGGTCTGTAGAAGTAACCGGGAACCAGCTGGTTGAAGCAGTACTGGGTATTATAGGTATGGTTATAAACCACGTCCATGATAACGCCGAGTCCATTGTTATGGAGGCTCTGTACCATCTGCTTGTATTCGTTGACTCTTACTTCACCGTGATACGGGTCAGTAGAATAGGAACCTTCAGGAGCGTTGTAGTTAACCGGATCATAACCCCAGTTATACTGTGCTTTATCAAGCTTGGTCTCGTCAACAGAACCGTAATCATATACCGGGAGGAGGTGTACGGAGGTGACGCCCAGATCTACCAGATGATCGATACCGGTAGCAACGCCGCTCTCATCTACAGTGCCTGTCTCTGTAAAGGCAAGATACTTGCCCTTATTCTGGATGCCGTTGGTTTCGCTGATAGAGAAATCTCTGACGTGAACTTCATAGATTTCCATATCGGTAACGTTTTCATAAGTATGTCTTTCGTCGTTTTCCCAGCCTTCCGGATTGGTGGAATCAAGATTCAGGATCATACCTCTCTTGCCGTTCACACCTACGGATCTTGCATAGGGGTCAACGATATCTTCGTTGACTTTGCCGTCGAAATATGCGGTATAGGTATAGTATTTGCCGCTGAGATCACCGTCTGCTGCCGCAACCCATGTGCCGTTCTCGGCAGCATCCATGGTAACAACATCTTCGGCTTCCCCGCCGTCACCGGCTGCCTAGATATTGAGTTCCACTTTTTCTGCGGTCGGAGCCCATACACGGAAGTTGGTGCCGCCGTTGAAGGTAACACCCAGATCGTCACCGGTATAGGTGTATGCGTCTTCAAACTCTGCGCTGGAGAAATAATCCGGCATGGTAAGCTTCATGGTAGTGTCTCTGAACGTAATGGTATATTCCTTATTATAGTCCAGTTCTTCTGCCATGGTCAGAACGCCCTGGGTATTGCTGGTCATATCAAGAGAGCTGATAGCAACTTCTGCGCCGGAAGCGGAAGCAATGATGAAATCCGCTACGGTAACGGCGTCTTCATCTGTTACCGGTACGGTAAAGGTGACATCCACATTGGTTCTGGAGGTTGCCACTGCTTTTTTGAGTTTCAGACCGGTAACTGCCTGGCTGTAATCAACCTGATAATCATCCAGTTCGGAACCGGCTACACAATAAACATCTACTGTTCCGGATACGACCGCACTCAGATCAACAGAACGGTCACCGTCAGGATCCTTGGCACTCCAGTCAGGCTTTCTGATGATGAAGCCCAGCTTCGGAGTAGACTCCGTGATCGTAATGGTTGCAACCGCACCATTGGGATCACCGTTGTCTGTGAACGCATAGCCTGCACCGTCAAGACCGTCAGCCCATGCCCACACATCCCACGAACCATAATCTCCGTCATCACGCAGATAATGGATATTGACGATCGTCTCTTCTGCCGCACTCGCCATTGTCGAGGGCAGAATGAAGCAGGTCAATACCAGCATCACTGCAACAACGGAAGCTATGATACGCTTAGTGAGTTTTTTTGATTTCATAAGGTATCTTCTCCTTTGTTGTATATTCGGCAGCTTGATTTTGTCTTGCGACACTGCCGTTATTCATAATGATTATAGCATTTTTCACAGGCAAAATAAAGTTCTTTTTCCTTTTTC
>CACYCN010000101.1 GCA_902772895.1 uncultured Ruminococcus sp. | reverse complement strand
TCCATATGTGATGATCTGTCCGGAAGAACAGAAATAAAAACGAACCGGAATAGATTCCTCCCCCAGCCGACTAAAAACGGCAGGGGGAGGTTTTTTCAGCCTGTTTTCCGGGCAAAAAAGAAGACCTCACTGGGAAGGTCTTCGGGTAAAGTCACTCAGGAATTCTTATCTACGGTATGGAACTGTTTAAGATTGCCGGTTTTCTGGCTGCGCTTGTTCAGCTCTGCCATGACCTCATCTACGCTGATACCCTGATTGACCATCATCACAAACAGATGATAGATCAGATCGGAGATTTCCAGCACAGTTTCCTGATTGTCACCGTTTTTGGCAGCAATCACCGTTTCGGTACACTCCTCACCTACTTTTTTCAGGATCTTATCCAGACCCTTTTCAAAGAGGTAGCAAGTGTAGGAACCTTCCTGTTTGTTTTCTTTTCTGTCCAGAATCGTCTGGTAGAGCGCATAGAGTTCGTTATTGTTTTCACTCATGTTGAAATTCCTCCCAAAGTTGATGAAAAAAGCAGGAATGACTTCCTGTATGACAGGCAGGACCTGTCTGATCGACAATGACCAGTAAGGTATCCTTGTCGCAGTCGCCTCTGATATCAATCACCTTCTGCAGATGACCGCTGGTCGCTCCCTTATTCCAGAGTTCCTGACGGGAACGGCTATAGAACCAGGTATAACCTGTCTCGAAGGTCTTGCGCATCGATTCACGGTTCATATAAGCCAGCATCAGCACTTCCCCCGTGGAACGCTCCTGGACAATCGCCGGCAGCAGATCCGCTTTCTGAAAGTAATCTTCAATGAATGCAAATTGATCAGTCATCGTTATCGTTCCTTTACTGTTCTTCTGCCACGGCAATCTCTACCGCATTGGCAGCAGCCAGCGCCTGTTTCAGGTCAAGACCGCCGGTATAGATTGCCTTACCGCTGATGGCGCCATACAGATTCAATGCGGTAAGGTTCACCACATCCATCAGGTTTGCCACACCGCCGGAAGCGATAATGTGACACTTGACGGAGGACTTCAGTTCATCCAGCATCGTCATATTAGGACCGGAAAGCATACCGTCCTTCGAAATATCGGTAAAAATCAGATACTTGACACCGATATCCTCCATCTTCCTGGCAAGCTCTATGTAATTCACTTCGGAAGTATCCGTCCATCCGTCAGCCGAAACCATACCGTTTCTTGCGTCAATGCTGACAGCCACCTGATCCGGATATTTCTTCACGGCAGCTTTGACGAAATCAGGATCCCGGATAGCGGCAGAGCCTAAAATAACACGGTCAATCCCGTGCTGGAGATAAAACTCTACGGCTTCCATATCACGGATGCCGCCGCCGACTTCAATTTTCAGGTCACAGTTCTGTCTGACTTCCAGGATCACATCAGAGTTGACTCGTTTCCCGTCTTTTGCACCGTCAAGGTCAACCATGTGCAGCCATTCCGCTCCGTCTTCCTGAAATTTCCGGGCTGTCTCCACTGCGGATTCAGCCACTTTATGAGCCGTAGAATAATCGCCTTTATACAAACGCACACAAGTGCCATCTTTCAAATCAATTGCAGGTAAAACTATCATATTTTTCATCCCTTTAAATTATTATCTTACTTTCCCATTCTGTTATCTGTCTCAGTCATATACGCAGTATCACACTCAGAAACATCCGTTTCCCATTCCAAGGTAACCAACAAATCAGAAAGTCTTTCCGTGATGATGATACTACTGATACATTCCCTGAAAGTTCTCTTACAACACGCCTTTTGTCGATAAAGGCTGAGCACTTGTCAAGGGCTGCACTGCCGCATGAAGGGCATGACCGAGCGCCTTATATAAAGCTTCTGTCATATGGTGGGAATTCTTTCCGTATTCGCATTTCAGGTGCAGCGTGATCCCGGCGTTGAAAGCAAACGCACGCATGAATTCTTCTGTCATGCAGCTGTCATAAGTACCGATCCGTTCCTCCGGAAATACGGCATCAAACACTAAGAACGGTCTGCCGCTGATATCCAGCGCGCAGAATCCCAGCGCTTCGTCCATCGGAACATAAAAAGAACCGAATCTTGCAATGCCGCCCTTATCGCCGAGCGCCTGAGAAAATGCTTTTCCTAACACGATACCTGTATCTTCAATCGTATGATGGCAGTCAACTTCCAGATCACCTTTCACGCTGACTTTCAGACCGAAACCGCCGTGAACCGCAAAGGCATTCAGCATATGATCGAAAAATCCGATACCGGTTTCCATCATCACTTCACCGCCGTCCAGACTAAGTTCCACACGGACATCCGTTTCTTTTGTTCTGCGTTCCATGACAGCTGTACGCATCACACACTTCACTCCCTTGAAAAATACAGGCAATACCGCAAGACTAAGCTGCGGTATTGCCTATAGTATAACTCTTTTTTTTGAATTTGTAAACACAAAACAGAATGAAATTATCCTTTTTCGGCTTTTTTATCAATTCGTCAAAAGTTTAGCGATTTCCGGATACATATTGTTCGATAATGTACCTTTCTATGGACTGTAACAGAGCGGCATTTTCTTCTTCACTGCCGGTTGTTATGCGCAGTGCCGATGCCGAACCGAAATATCGGACGGCTATCCCGTCATTCAGCAGATATTCAAAGATTTCCTTCGCCTTGTCCGTGCGGATAAAGACAAAATTCGCACAGGGTTCAATGATATCAAACGGCAAGCGATAGGTTTCTTTCAGCTTCAGGAATGACTGATAGAGCGCTTTGGTGTGACGGATGATCGTATCCCGACGCTCTACAAGAAGTTCCTTGTGACGATAAAAACAAGCTCCCAGCATCTGGGATAACATATTGACATTATACGGCGACTTGACAGCGCGCAGGGCATTGGTGATTCTGGGATTGCTCACCGCAAAACCCAGTCTCAGAGCGGCACATCCGACAGCCTTAGATGCCGTTTTCAAAACGATCAGATTATCATAGTCCGCCGCTTCTCTGACAATCGCCTGATCCCAGAAGTCCATATAGGCTTCGTCCAGTACAACAAGACAGGATACACTCTTTACCAGTTTACGGGCATCTTCAGCGCTGATACCGCTGCCGGTGGGGTTACAGGGGTTGGAAAAGATGATCATATCCGCCTGTTCTTCATTGGCGGTTCTGATCAGCGTATCCACGTCCAGCTGCATCATCTCATTCTTTTTGACAGTGATCACCTGATTTTCGGACAGGAAGGAATAAAAGCCGTACATGGAAAAATCAGGTTCCACCACTACCACCTTACTGTTTCTGGACAGCATCGCAGATGCTAACAAATAGAGCATTTCATCCGAACCGTTGGTTGCCGTAATATGGTCGGGATTCAATCCGTAATAGTCCGCAAAAGCTGCAATCAGTTCTTTTGACATCGGGTCGGGATAACGATTAAACGCAGCCTTGTCGATAACCTCCTTGAACTCGTCACGAATCGTCTGCGGCATGGCATAAAAGGATTCATTGGCATCCAGTCGGATACGGTATTCACCGGTGATGGGCTGATACGGTTCTAACTCCCTCACCTTTTCACATAATTCATATGACATAATGGTTTCTCCTGTCTGACATCAGTCTTCAAATCGGACACTGATAGAATTGGCGTGAGCCGTCAGACCTTCTGTTTTCGCAAAGCGTACAATATCTTCGCTGTCAGCACGGAGCGCCGGCTCGGTATAATAAATAAAGCTTGATTTCTTGATAAAACTGTCAACGGACAGCGGTGAGAAAAAGCGGGCTGTACCGCTGGTGGGTAAAACGTGATTGGGACCGGCAAAGTAATCGCCCAGCGGTTCGGGAGAATAGTTGCCCAGGAAAACGGAACCGGCATTGTCAAGCTTACCGATATATTCCAGCGGATTCTCACAGCAGACTTCCAGGTGTTCGGGCGCCAGTTCATTTGCCATCTCCACAGCCTTGTCCATCTCGTCACAGACAATGATCACTCCGTAATTGGTAAGGGATTCTTCAATGATCTCCTTACGGGAAAGCGTCTGCATCTGACGATCCAGTTCCGCTATGGTTGCCTCTGCCAATGTCTGGGAGGTCGTCACTAATATTGCGGAAGCCAGACGGTCATGTTCTGCCTGTGACATCAGATCTGCCGCTAAGAATTTCGGGTCCGCACTGTCGTCAGCCAGAACCAGAATCTCACTCGGTCCTGCTATCATATCAATATCTACCATTCCATAAAGCAGTTTCTTGGCGGTTGCTACATAGATATTGCCGGGACCTACGATCTTATCGACCTTGGGCACACTTTCCGTACCATATGCCAATGCCGCTACGGCTTGCGCCCCGCCCATCAAAAATACCCTGTCCACACCGGCAATGGCTGCCGCTGCCATGATATCCGGATTGGGTTTACCGTCCTTCATCGGCGGCGTTACCATAATCAGTTCCTTGACGCCGGCAATCTTGGCAGGAATCGCATTCATCAGTACCGAGGACGGATAGGCCGCTGTGCCGCCCGGCACATACAGTCCTACACGATTCAGTCCTCTGACCCGCTGTCCCATCATCACGCCGTTTTCTTTTGTTGTCAGCCAACTTTGCTGCTTCTGACGCTGGTGGAAGTCACGGATATTCTCCGCCGCCTTTTTCAGTGTAACAATAAATTCCGGGTCACACTGTGCCGTGGAAGCAAAGATTTCTTCCTGACTGACTTCAAAACATTCCGGCGCCTTTCCGTCAAATTTGATCGTATATTCCCGAACGGCCTGATCTCCGTTTTGTCTTACGTTTTCAATAATATCCTGTACCGTTGCGGTAACGGTATCATTGGCACTGCGGTTTCTTTCCTCTAATTTTGCGAGGAATTCCACTTCTGTTTTCCCGTCAGCCTTAATCAGATTGATCATTTCATTTTCTCCCTTTCCTCTTTCATTTTTTGCGCCAGCGTTTCGATCTCCTGTTT
>CACYCN010000100.1 GCA_902772895.1 uncultured Ruminococcus sp. | reverse complement strand
TTCTTCACAGGCAGACAGAAGCTTGTTGATACAGGCGGACGTGTTGATAAATTCAAAAAGCGTTACGGTATGGGTAAGTAATGATCGAAGCGGATTCGGACGGCACTTTCGGGTGTCGTCTTTTTTCGTATCACCAATACGGTATCGGATATACAAGGAAACGGAGGCGGTCGGATTGTCAGAATATCGAACGGTTTTAAAGGAAGCGCAGGATGAATTCATCGAACAGCGTTCACGGTTTATCGGTTATGTCAAACCCGTAACGGAGGAAGCCGAAGCGCTGGCATTTATCAATGAAAAACGTCAGAAACATTGGGATGCTACCCATAATGTCTATGCCTATTCCCTGCGGAACGGTCAGCTTCAGCGTTATTCCGACGACGGGGAACCTCATGGTACGGCAGGTGTCCCGACTCTCGATGTCATTGTGAAATCCGGTGTGACGGATGTCGTGGTCGTGGTAACAAGATATTTCGGCGGGATCCTGTTGGGAGCGGGCGGTCTGGTAAGGGCTTATACCAAAGGGGCTAAAATTGCACTGGATGCCGGCAAAATTATCACCATGCAAAGCTGTTCCGTTGCTCAACTCTCCTGCGATTACAGCCAGTACGGAAAACTGTCCGGTCTGATTCCTTCACTCGGCGGCGTGATTGACAATACCAGTTTCACCGACCGTGTCCTGATAGAATACCATATGCCGGAAAGCGGACTGCTGACCTTCCGGAAAGAACTCGCCGACCTCACCTGCGGCAGTGTGGAAACAGAAGTCATTGATGAAAAATTCTTTCCCATGAAAGCCACCTGATCTTTCCTGATGTCATTGACCGCTGATCCTATCCCGGCGGAATACGTTACCATCCTGATTTTTCCCATTTCAATTATATTTCCGATTGCTCATCAAAACAGGCGCATGACTTTCTGACAGTCATGCGCCTGTTGTACTTCCGAAAAGTTTTTTAAAACCCGCCCACCGGAAAACAGACAGTTTTTTCAAGTCACGTATCAGCGGGCATTTGATGGAGCGCTTTGTCCGAGATAACGGATATGTTTCCGATACAGGGTAATAAAGAGTACCGCAGCCGTAATCAATGCTACCCCCTCCGCAATCGGAAAGGCATACCAGACCATCATCGGGTCAATTCTCGATAACAGATAAGCCGCCGGAATAATGACGCCTAACTGCCGCAGCAATGATATGAACATCGAACGCATTCCCTTGCCCATAGCCTGAAAAAGCGTTGATATCATGATGCCGATGGCGGCAAACACAAAACACAGACTGATTGCTTTCAGTGCCGGTACTCCTACGGTAATCATCTCCGGATAGGCGTTAAAGATATTCAGTAATGCTTCCGGGAAAATCTGGAACATGGCCGTTCCCAGTCCCATGATGACAAGCGCTATGGCGATACCGTATTTCAGGGCATCGAGCAGACGCTTTTTATTCCGGGCGCCATAGTTATAACCCATGATCGGCATCACGCCATGTGTCAGTCCGAAAATCGGCATAAAGACAAACGACTGTAACTTGAAATAGACACCCAGTACATCCACGTAAGTTTCACCGATCGCCGCAAGTATTCCGTTGAGACTCAGCAGCATAACGGAACTGATACTCTGCATGATAATGGCAGGTATTCCCACAGCATAGATGTTCTTCACAATTCTGAAATCAAAGTGTTTCAGATATTTGGTACGGATTTTGATGGTCTTATTCCGTTTAAACAGGACGATCAGGGCAAAAAACATAGAAATAATCTGACCGATAACGGTGGCAATACCGGCACCCAGCGCACCGCAGGCAGGGATAAATCCGAATCCGAAAATAAACATCGGATCCAGAATGGTATTGACTACCGCACCGCATAACTGAAACAGCATCGGAAAAATCATACTGCCGGTGGCCTGCAGGGTCTTTTCAATACCGACCTCGACAAATACACCGATCGAAAAGATATAAATAACAGAAAGATACTGCGAACCGGATGTGAGTACTTTTTCATTGTCCGTATAGGCGCCGATGATAGTCGAAGAAAACAGTATGCCGATTACGGCAAAGAGTACCCATGTTATCACCGATAACAGTAAGGAATACGTAGCCGCTTTATTGGCTTCTTCCGTTTTTCCTTCTCCCAGACGACGCGCAATCAGTGAGTTCACACCGATAGCGGTTCCCACAGCAAAACCAATCATCAGAAGCTGCATCGGAAACGCCAGTGATACGGCAGTCAATGCCGTCTTATCGTAATACGACACAAACATACTGTCCACAATATTATACAATGCCTGTACGATCATGGAGAACATGGTCGGCAGGGACATTTTCAGAATTAACGGAAATATCGGTGCGCTGCCCATTCTCTCCAATCGTATATCCTTCTTTTTGACATCCTCCATAAACGATAGTACCTCCTGAAAAATGGTTTCGCCGTCTGTTGTTCCTGCACAGACGGACGAAACATTTTTATTTTCCATAAATTTTAGCGGAACAGACTTTCTTTATTCCATCATTCCTGCACATTCATAGGGATCCGTTTTTCATGACGATCCGCCATTCACCGCATTCCACCGAAACGATCTCGCCAACTTCAGAAGTAGTCACCGTCATTGCTCCGTCACCGGTAAACCGGAAAAGTGTATCAGGGTTCTGACCGGTACATCGAAGCGTAGGCTGCTGCAGCGCATCAAAAAACGAAAATACACGCAATGCAACAGAATCATCCGGTAATAACGCCTGCTCACTTTTACATTGCAGGGTATCCAGTGCCATTGTAAACTGACCGTCACCCCGTTGAAAACTCATTCCCCGGAGTGTTTCCGGTGCTGTCAGTGTGAGAGCGGCGGTTTCCTCATTGACATAGGTAAGATGACCCTCATAGGTCACGCCGTTTCGTTCAATCGTTACATCCGAATCGGTTGCCGCCTTAATGACAGGCGGTTCCGGTTCTGCCTGACAGGCACACAGTCCTGTCGTCAGAAAACACAGGGAAACACATAGCAGGATCCGATGCAAACTATCACCATTCCTATCAGAACCAGTATTTCAGCTCCTCGATCATATCTGTCGGCAGCATCGAACGCTGATGATACTTTTCGGCACAGCGGTCACCTGCCAGTCCATGATAATAGACGGCATTGACAGCGGCTTCTTCCGTACTCATCCCCTGTGCCAGGAAAGAAGCCATCATACCTGCCAGGATATCACCGCTTCCACCCTTTGCCATCCCGTTATTACCGGTAAGATTGACATAGGTTTTGCCGTCCGGTGTTGCAATCAGGGTATTCGCACCCTTTAATACCACCGTCACTCCAAATTCTGCCGCAAATCCTGCCGCACAGCCATAACGGTCAAGCTGTACGGTATGGGCATCCGTTCCTGTCAGTCTTCCCATTTCTGCCGGGTGAGGCGTCAGAATGATCGGCGCTTTGGCTCGTTTCAATACATTAATATTCGAAGCAATCGCATTTATTCCATCCGCATCCAGAACCAGCGGTTTTACGGCACTGTCTACTAACAGGGCTACCAGACTCCGGATATTCTGACTGATTCCCAATCCACATCCGATCAGGGCAGCATCACTTTCTTCTGTCAGTAATGTCAGAAGCTTTCCGTATTCATCGATATCGATTTTCCCGTCCTCACTCTGCCGCAGAACACAGAAAACCGGTTCACATAAATGAGATGCCGCAATCGGATAAATTCCCTTCGGCAGTGCCATTTTTACCAGACCGACACCGCTGCGCAGCGCCGCTTTTCCTGCCATCACGGCAGCACCTGCCATGCCGTAACTGCCGCAGACAGCCGCCAGAGTTCCTCTGCTGCCCTTATGGTCAGATTTTTTCCCCATCGACAACGGATGTTCCTCTACAAATTCATCGGTGGTTTTCATCAGGAACATCGTATGCTTCTTCACCACAGACGGTACTCCCACATCTTCAACGATAATCTCCCCGCAATGATCAGACGCCGGATATAATACATGCGCCGGTTTCAATGTGGTAAATGTCACGGTATAATCCGCATCAAAACATCCGTTGATAATCTCACCGGTATCACACACAATACCGGTCGGAATATCCACCGCAATCCTGACAGCTTTTGTATTCTCCTGACAGAAGGACATCAGATCTGTCAGATCGGCATTCAATCCGTCACGGAATCCGATTCCATATACCGCATCAATGATCATTTCCGTTTCACGGATCACTCCGATACACTCATACAAACGGGATGCATAATCAAAAACCTCGACATTATCCGGCAGTAATTCAAAATTCATCCGAGCCAGTGTACTTTTGGGTTCTCCCGTCGCCATAATCACCGTCACTTCACTCATTACCGACAGCAGTCTGGCAATGACATAGCCATCTCCGCCGTTATTGCCCGAACCGCATAAAACACAAACTTTTTTCAGTTTCTTTTCGGCAATCAGTTTTGCCGCTACAGCTGCGGTTTTGGTGCCGGCCTTTTCCATCAACTGCTCCATACTGACGCCTCTGCTGACAGCCGCCTCTTCCATCTTTCTGACATCTTCATTTTCCGTTACTAACATCTTTTACCACATCCTGTCTATCAATTATAGTATCTTCAGGCTCTGCGCCCGGTCTCCGGCATGAACATCACTGACTTCTCAAAAAACATCCACAATTGCCGGAAACTGACCTGCCAACTTTTTTCATCCTCGCATCCGCATATTACCGAATGACAAAAGCGACCCTCGTCCAAACGAGAGCCGCCTTATCCTTACAGTATCCCAGCCATATTCTGACGATTTCCCGGTTGGATTCTTATCATCAACGAAAATGTATTGCTTTCCGTCCCGCATGATTGCGGGGTATCCTGTTTATTTCTTCCCGGACTTTTTGCCTTTCTGACCGGCATTTTTCTTTCCGGAATTCTTATTCTGATTCTTGTTTTTATTCTGAGACTGATTTTGTTTGGATTTGTTATTCTGAGACTCTTTGTTATCAGCCGCCGAAGTCTGATCCGTTGGTTTTTTTGTTTCGGGATCCGGCTTCTTTTCGGATTTCAGATCAGCCTTCTTTTCAGCCTTCTTTTCAGCCTTTTTTTCGGCATCCTTTTCCGCTTTCAGTTCCGCATTCTGAGCCTGTTCCGCTTTCTTTTCTTGCTCTGCAAAAGACTTTTCACCAGCAGGCGCTGATGCGGCATCGGAAACTGTCTTTTCCGTCAAGGCAGCTGCTTTCTCTCTCTGTTCCTGTTCCTTTTTTCTTTTGAGGAACTTCTTTTTCAGTTCTACCGAGAAGTAGGGCTGAATCATTTCCAATGTTCTCTCGTTAGGCGTAAACAGCAGCACCGCCGGCTGACGTCTGACTTTATCATGAATAATCATATAATAGGTATCTTCCCGATGATCGTCCATGGCGGCATGAAGGATCACACGAAACCGTCCGAGATCCACATTTTTCTTTCCGGTCTCCGGATCGATGAATTTATCAATATCATCAATGGATTTCACGTCGAAATAAGTAATTGTTTTCCGTTTGGATTTACCCTTGATTCGTGCAACTCTGAGTTCACCGATGACGAACGTGTATTCATATTCCACTCTCGAGTTTTTCAGGATATAATAGATCAGGTAAACCCCAAGTCCCAACATGATCAGCGCTATCGGAAACAGCCATGACAGAATCGTCATTGACAGCCAGATACTGACAACCAATACCGCAACGATCAGAATCATTCCCAGAATCAGACCGGAAACGGTGGTAGAATTCATCTTTCTTTTTACAACCTGTTCATAGTAAGCATCCATACTACTAAGCTGCATAAATTTATCCATTACCCTATCTCCTCATATAAAACTGCCTATTATTATATCATAAAATCCGACAAGAATCAAATCTTTTTTGAACTTTCCCTATCACTTTCTGAATGCTCTCCAGGGCAAAAAGAAACCGTATCTGCATTGACATCCAATGCAGATACGGCATTTCTGAGCGGAGAGTGAGGGATTCGAACCCTCGAAACGGTTGTTGCCGTTTACACGATTTCCAATCGTGCTCCTTCGGCCAGCTCGGACAACT
>CACYCN010000099.1 GCA_902772895.1 uncultured Ruminococcus sp. | reverse complement strand
TGCGAGTGACGGGACTTGAACCCGTACGTCGTGAAACACACGCCCCTCAAACGTGCCTGTCTGCCAGTTCCAGCACACTCGCAAATCTAATCTTCAAAAGAACATTTATTATTATACAGATAGAAAGCAATTTTGTCAAGAGGTTTTTGAATATTTTTTCAGATTCCGGACAAACAAAAAGACACCGCTGCGCAGAAAACACAGCGGTATCATTATTAATGCCACATTTACTTTTTCTCATAGATAACTTCCAGACCATTATTCTTATGATAGCTCCATGAAACCTTGACATCATCATTTTCATCTGTCTTGGTACCGTCAAGCGAACTTGTCACGAGCATCTTCTCATATAAGGAATCCGAAAAGCCCAGTTCACTGTTAGCATCCTTGATATTCTTCAGGGCATCGGATGAAAAAGAATCGTCAATATCATAGGGATTGGTATCAATCTTTAAATAGCTTCCATCACTGCCGATCTTACAGTATGGAGTCTGACCGCCGATGGCGCTGACAATTTCGCTAAAGTCGACTCCAAAGATAGAAGGATCCTGTTCATCAACAGTAACCGCATTGGTACCCTTTCCGTCTGTACCGACATAGGGTTTCCACATCAAAGAACCCGTAATTTCCATTTTATATTCCGGTTCGCCGGTAAAATCAGAATTTTTAAAACTATGATAGGTAGTAAGATTACTGATACCGTTTTCAATTCTGACCCAGTTGTATTTCGGATGACCGATATAATCCTTTGTTCCGCCCGATACCAGTTCATAATTGTAAAGAACCACACCATCTTTCTGATCGGAAAACAGAATCTTTTCATTACCGGAGTAACCAACTTCTTTCAGCGCACTATACTCTTTCTTTTCAAAAGAAAGCTGGGTGGAAACCTTATAGGAACCTTCTGTCAATGCATCAGCGGGAATAAAGTATTTCGGAATAAAAGAAGCATTGAAATTGGAACGGTCAGGCTTATCATCAAAGAAAACCATCACAGAACCTCTTCCTTTACCGTTACAGACCACTGCAATATAATCCTTTTTCAGGTCTTTCTCCTTAGAGTTAGCACTGTCAAAAATGAGCCAGCCGCTTTTTTCAGAATTGATAGTGAAATCAAAATCCACCGTACAGCTATATACCCCCATCGATTCAAGATTAAAGGAATCGAAGTCATAATTAGTATTGATAGAAGTAAGGATAGCATCCGTTACCACTTCACCATCAAGATAGCCAAGAGAAGTATAGGTATATTTACCGGTAGACGATTGAATCGTACCCTTACCGTCTTCCAAATAAACCGTCTCAATGGAAATATCCCCATCACTGTCTTTTTCTTCCAGAACCGCAACGAACGGTTCCTTCTGATCGGAGGTAATGGTCATCTGATAATCTTTCGCTCCAAGCTTTTCCCAGGCGCCGATATGAAGGGTATTGACAGTCAAGCCATTGTTTTTAGGCATAAAGAACAGGAAGAAAATAACGGCAGCTGCGGCTAACAGCAATACGGCGCCGGAAAGGATCAGGATCAATGGAAGCTTCGATTTTTTTCTGACAGCGACGCCGCCCATTATCATACCATCCGGAGTTTTCTGAGCCGTCATATTGCCACCGGCATACGGATTAACAGAAGATTCTCCCGCCATTGGTGTGATAGTTCCCTGCTGTTGGATAGCCAGATTGCCCGAAGGAGTCGAGGGATTCACTGACGGATTGCCTGAGGGAGTCATGGACGGATTCATCGACGGATTGCCTGAGGGAGTCATGGACGGATTCATCGACGGATTGCCTGAGGGAGTCATGGACGGATTCATCGACGGATTGCCTGACGGAGCCATGGACGGATTCATGGACGGATTGGGCATTCCAGGATTGACAGCTCTCTGTGCCTGCACAGAAGGCGGGTTCATTCCATTTGTAACAGGGGTACCCGGTGGAGCATAATACGGAATGGTAGGCGTGCTGTCCTGCGATACGGAAGGGTAATAACCACCCTGCTGATAACCTTGCGGAGGAGCAAAGGGACTGACATTATTTGATGAAGCCGTTGGAACATTCTGATCCATTCCATTCGGATTCCGGAGCAAAAAGCCACAAACAGGGCAAAATTTCATATTATCAGTGACCTGCTGACGACACTGGGGACAATTCATTATTTCCATCACTCATTCCTCCCATACATGGTTATTGTGTCAGAATTCATAATAACATCGATATTCGTGTAAAAATTATATCACATCATAACAGTAATGTCAAGAAATGGGACAACCGAATCCTCCTGATTCCAACCATATCATTTTCCTTTGAAGGGCAAAAAAAAGCACCGCTGCAGCGGTGCTTTTTGTTTCGGAATTATTCTGAGAAGCCGGACTGAATCAGCTTAATGAGGCTGTCAACAGCAGCTTCCTCGTCAGCGCCGTCAGCCATTACCTTAATAGTAGTGCCGCCGACAATGCCCAGTGACAGAACGCCGAGAAG
>CACYCN010000098.1 GCA_902772895.1 uncultured Ruminococcus sp. | reverse complement strand
GATATCGCTCATCTTCTCGAGCGTAAGCCTAAGGCTCTCTCCGGTGGTCAGAGACAGCGTGTTGCTCTTGGTCGTGCTATTGTCCGTGACCCGAAGGTATTCCTTCTCGACGAGCCGCTTTCAAACCTTGACGCAAAACTGAGAACTGCCATGAGAACTGAGATCTCCAAGCTCCATAAGAGACTCGGTACTACCTTCATTTACGTAACACATGACCAGACAGAGGCTATGACCATGGCTGACCGTATCGTTGTTATGAAAGACGGTTACATTCAGCAGGTTGATACTCCTCAGAATCTGTATGAAAGACCCTGTAACCAGTTCGTTGCTGGATTCATGGGCACCCCGCAGATGAACTTTATCGATGCTACTATCGTAAGATCCGGCGACGATTACGGTATTCAGTTCGGTCAGTATACCATTCCCCTTCCTGAGTCCAAGAATAAGAAAAATATTCTTTCTCATTTTGTCGGCAAAGAAGTTGTTCTGGGTATTCGTCCTGAGGACGTTCATGATGAGCCTGAATTCCTCGAGAGATCTGAGGAAAGCATCATTGAGTGCCAGGTAGAAATCACTGAGTTGATGGGTAATGAAATCTATCTTTACCTCACCATCGAAGGTACTTCCTGCGTTGCCCGTGTTGATCCCTCCTCTACGGCAGAAGCCGGCGAAGTGGTTGAAATCGCATTCGACGTTGAGAAGCTCCACATCTTCGACAAAGAGACAGAAAGAACGATCACCAACTGATATTTGTCCTTTCAGGGTACAGCATTCGCTGTACCCTTTCTTTTTGCCAAAAAATACAGGAGACTTTTGAATAAAGCTCCTGTATCATGTCCGAATAAATATATTGCCGAAAAAAAATCAGGGGAAACACCTTGTTTTCCTGAACAAAGCGTTTCCCCTGAAGAACGATCAGGCTTTTGCTCTTGCGGCAATGATCTGCGCCATTTCACCGACGTTTTTCATGGAAGAGATCTCACCCATCTTGAATTTCATTTTGAATTCACGCTCAACAGCGTTGATCAGAGTGATGTGCTCAAGGCTATCCCAGTCATCGATGTCGTCAGCGGTGGTTTTCGGATTGACAACGATGCTGTCGTCGTCAAATACATCCTGAAATACCTTGTTCAGTCTTTGATAAATAACTTTTGAATCCATTTTTCATGTCTCCTTTATAATGATTGAATGGCGGAATTTCCTTCCACCTTGATCACGTGGTTACGCTGCTCATAAGAAGCAACTTCTAACTGCCAGACAGTATTCCCGGCATCGTCTTCGGAAATCTTATCAAATCCGAATTTCCCGTAAAGCTCTCTGACCATATTATTTTTGGCAGTGGGATAGTAATAACCCCGGATCGTCTGAATCCCCTGTTCACGGCAGCGCTCAATGAGACGATCCAGCATCGCAAACTCCATATCACGCTTCAGAACACGACAGCTCATGATCCATAAGTTCATGTGCAGAACGTCACCGTCTTTATGACCGATCACTACCGATACCACACCGTTATCGCCGAATTTATCTACCAGCTTGCCATACAGACGAATATAATCTCCGCTCTCGAACACTTCTTCCATTTCCGTTGCCGTATAGCGACGGGTCGTTACATTGAACTGATTGCTCTTATTGGTAAGCTGGGTAATACGCTGGAGATATACCGGAATAAAATCATCAATGACCGCCGTCATATCCAGACTCAGAAGATAATCATGATAATCCGTAAAGGTAGCCTGCTGGGCAGCACGCTCCGCATTCGCCTTATACATTTCATTACGCTTGAGATCGTCCTCACTGAAATTGGTCACCTCAAAATAACCGTTGCGGTCCAGATTGACAATATAGTTTTCTACACTGTCCATGACCGGCGCACTCACACCGGGAATCTGGGCGGAAACAATCGCCCGTTCGGCAGGGTTATCATCCACAAAGACGATCGAATCCGGCAGGATATTCAATTCTGCTGCCGTTTCCAGAATATTACGGTCCTTGTTTTCCCAGTTGGCTTTAATGATAATAAAGTCATCCGGTTTTAATGCCCCTTCGGGATGATTCAGACCGGCAATGGCATTTTCATGGTCATTCTTGGAACATACCGTGAGAATGATTCCGAGATCTTTCAGGGATTTCAGATAGCTCTGGAATTCATAATAAGTCTGAGCGACACCGGTTTCCTGACCGATCTGAATCCCGTCTACCCCATCGTCACCGACAACGCCGCCCCATAAGGTATTATCCAGATCCAGGGCAAGCGCTTTTTTATTCTTGCCGAACACTGACTTGATAATATGAGACAGATTGAAAGAAAACTCGGGAATCGCATCGACACACATGGCATATTTATACATATTCCAATAGGACGGATCACTCCATGCTTTCAGACCGTATGAAGCGGAAATGAAATTGATATCATTGATATAGAAGCCCTCCGCTTTTTCGGCATACTCATAGAACTTCTCGTTCAGTGCCGTCAGAAAATGGGAACGTCCTCGGTAATCACTGCAGTCCTTGTTCCCCATCAGACGATAAAACGGCATTTCAAAGTTATTCTGGATAATCGGACAGTGATAAGTGTCTGCAATCTTCTGCCACATCTGCTCGAATTTACGGTATTCTGCGTCAAGAAGTTCCTGTACCTGTTCTTTACTGTCAGTCATCCGGGGATAAGTGCTGATATTACGGTTAGTCGTATGGATGAATACCAGATCCGGACGGAACTGCAGCAGCTCCTCACTCGGGAACATGGCGTCCTGCCAGTACTGGGCATATTCCGACTGATAGAATTCCGGTTCAATGCCCTGTTCCAACAGAAACAGTTCCAGATAAACAACAATATCATTGGTAGTGGAACCGCCGAATACCGCAATTTTCTTTTTCAGTCGTTTACTCCCGTCACTGAGCAGGGTCCGCTTCAGGGACTTTCTTTTCTTGATGATATATTCCGCATCAAACGGATAGGTCAGTTCTGTCATATTCTCTCCCCTTCTGATGATAACAAGCAAGCTTGCAGGCCAAACGGTAAAGCTCCGTTGTGCTTGCAAGCGTGCATTTCTGTCTGTTGATGATTCGCCGTTAACCGTTATGTCCGTCAACGATCGTCTCACCCTTATGCTGGGTCAGCAGATCGCTCAGACCATAGGAATTATCGCCGAAGACTGAATAGGATACCATGGTAAACAGGACATCCGAAATTCCCATCTGTTCAATGAAATCTACCAGATTCAGATTGAAATAACGCATATCTACCACATAGATCTCTTCATAGGAACCCATCAGATATCCCGGGACGGCATTGCCGTAACTGTCCTTGATGATAATGAGTTTCTTACCGTTATCGACATTGGTACGCACCTTCACGATCTGCTCATCACCGCCGAAGAATGTCAGATAGGCATTGCTCTCGGGATTGCCGACATCCTGGAAGAAATTGCCTGACCAGGAATAATTGAAGGATGTATCATAATAATCCGTCTCACATTCCGAATAATTGGAAGGAACATAATAAGTAAAATCTTCCGGATCGTCCTTGATATGTGGATCCTCGGTAAAGGCATACATGGTACCGACAAAATTACTGATCGTCTTGGATTCATAGGTATTCAGATCCTTGAAATCCAGACCGGCAGCCTTGGCAAATTCCTGTGTGGCATAATATGCCCCCAACGGACACCAGTGATGATCCGTTCTCAGATAAATCGGCTCCGTGACATGCTGCCCCAGTACCGAATCGGCATCCACACTGGTAATACCGTCGTTCAGACGGGACGCTACATCGTCAAAATACTCCTTCTGGTTAGCGGAGTATTCTTCATAGTTTGCCGGCAGATAGTATTCACAGGCCAGCGGTATCGGCATTGAGAAAATCCGTACACTGCTGTCAAGCTGACCCCGCAGATCATTCAAGGCATCCACATAGGCGTTGCCGGTGCCGCCGCCAAACAACTCCAGAGCACGGTAATGACCGTCCTGATTGACAACGATCAGTCCGTTTTCTACGGTATATTCGGCATCTTCCTGACGATAATCATGTGATACCTGTTCTGCGGAAGACTGCTCCGTTTTTTCGGAAGTATCTTCCTTTTCATCCTTACTGTCACCGGCCTGTCCGGAAGTATCCGACTGGCTGCTGCCTTTCTCTGAAGAGGTACTTTCCTCCTTCGAAGTGGCGCTGACAGCCGATTGGGAACTGCCTTCTGTGGAATTCTGGCTTCCGGAACCGCTGCAAGCGCTCATTCCTATCATAGCGCTTACTAATAAAACCGCAAGGATTGCTTTTTTCATTTTTATCACTCCATTTTATTTTCCTGATTTTTCTTTTTGATTCTCTTTGCTCAGTTGGCAGCGTCTGAGACGTCTTCTTCCTTCTGATAGGTATCGACGATCGTCTGACCCGGTGCCTGGTTGATCAATACGCTCAGATTTTCAGCGTTGGAACCAAATACCGAATACGTTACCATTGTAAACAGTACATCCGTAATCTTCATCTGATTGATGAAATCCACCAGATTGAGATTGAAATACCGCATATCCACAATATAGATCTCTTCAAAGGATCCCATATAATAGCCCGGCTCGGCATTGCCGTAACTGTCCTTGATGACGATCAGTTTTCTGCCGTTCTTGATATTGGTGCGTACCTTGACTACCTGTTCGTCACCGCCGAAGAATGTCAGATAAGCATTTGATTCCGGATCACCCACATCCTGGAAGAAATTGCCCGACCAGGAATAATTGAAGGACGTATCATAATAATCCGTCTCACAGTTGGAATAATTGGAAGGAATATAATACGTAAAGTCCTCCGGGTCATTTTTCAGATTGATATTACCCGTAAAGGCATACATGGTTCCGACAAAATTATGGATCGTCTTGGGTGTATAGGTACTGATATCCTTGAACTCTACCCCCGCTACTCTGGCAAATTCCTGTGACGCATAATAGGCACCCAACGGACTCCAGTGATGGTCGGTGCGCAAGTAAATCGGTTCCTCCGTATGCTTGGCAAGTACACTGTCACAATCCACACTGATGATTCCCTCATTCAGACGGGTGGCAAGTTCATCGAAATATTCCTTCTGATTGGCGGTATAGGAATCGTAGTTGGCAGGTGTATAGTATTCGCTGGCAAGAGGCGCCGGCATGGAATAGATTTTGATATTGCTGTCGAGCTTACTGCGAAGATCATTCAGGGCATCCACATAGTCATTGCCGCTGCCGCCGCCGAACATCTCCAGCGCACGGTAATGTCCGTCCTGCTTGACGACAATCAGACCGTTCTCTACCGTATATTCCGCATCCTCTTCCCTGTAATTCTTCTGGGAGGCCTCTGCTTCACTGGTCTGGCTTTCCGTCTTACTGGTTTCCTTAGAGCTTTCCGCTGCAGAAGTCTGCTGTGAAGGCTCACTGGTTTTGGAAGGTACCTTGGAAGGTTTTTTGGTGGGAACCTTCTTGATATCACCGACAACATTGACGGTATTATCGGTGGTGATACCGAACATTCCTTTGAAGCTGTTACCGGCATTTTTCAGTTCATCACGATAAGGTGACGAGTCGGTGTACCAGGTATTGATACCCGATGTAAATTTGCCGCCGAAATAGTCGCCAATGGAAAAGGTCGGAAACGTTGCCAGATTTCTTTTTTCAATCTGTGACACTTCGGAACGTGGGAAAAACGTCATGAAAATAATACCGAGTGCCATAACGGGAGCGATAATAAACAATGAAATCAGAGAGGAAAACTGCTTGACGGCAGTCCGTTTCATCTGATTATAACTTTTCTTTTTCGGCAGAGCTTCATGCTCCGGCTGACGATTGCTCATTAGAATCCTCCTTTTCTTCTGGTCTTAAAAACGGAAATACAGGAACGGGTTATTGGTGGCGTCAACCAGCAGGATACTGCACATCAGCAGCAGATAGGCACAGCCTACCGCACCGAGCACCTTACCTGTCGTATAGACGACATTATTGCCCCATTCAAAGAAGAAGTATTTCAGTTTCTGGAGGACCGGCATCGAAACAACAATGGCAATGATCAACAGGAAGATATTACCGACAAAGGCACTGGCGGTAAGCTGGTCGGCAAAGGAACCTCCTCTGAAAATCATGCTCATACCGGAAATATTGGAGAAGAAATTGCCCAACTGCGTCATATCCGAGAAACAGAATATTCCGAATCCGATGACAATGACCAGTTTACTGTAAATATGCTTGACTGCCAGCGGCCATTTTTTCATCCGCTTCTTGCCGAGTTTGATCTCGAACAGCAGGAACAGTCCGAAATACAGTCCCCAGAATATGAAGTTCCATGCCGCACCATGCCATAAACCGGTGCAGAACCATACCAGAAACAGATTGAGATATTTTCTCGGCTTACCGAAAATCGGTACATAGAACAAATAATCACGGAAGAAGGAACTCAGTGAAATATGCCATCTCTGCCAGAACTCACTGATGGATTTGCAGATAAACGGATAATTGAAGTTCTCGTTGAAGTGGAAGCCGAAGATTCTGCCAAGTCCGATCGCCATGTCCGAATAACCGCTGAAATCGAAATAGACATACAAAGAATAGGCAATGACGACAAACCAGGTGCCAAGGAAGGACAGTCCTGAAATATCATTGTACTGATCTGCGTTGACGTCGCCAAAGAACTGCTTGACAACCGCATAGAGGCTATTGGCAATAATGACCTTTTTGGCAAGACCGACAATAAAACGCATGGCGCCTTCGCTGATATCACTGATGGTGGTTTTGCGCTTCATGATCTCATTTTCTACCACACTATAGCGCACGATAGGACCTGCGATCAGCTGCGGGAAAAGTGACAGATAGAGCAGAAAATTCTTGAACGACTTCTGCGGTTTGACGGTTTCCCAATAGCAGTCGATGATATAGGAGATTGCCTGGAACGTGAAAAAGCTGATTCCGATCGGCAGCGATATCTGAGGAACCGGAATGGCGGAATGGAATAAGCCGTTCATATTTTCCACCAGGAATCCGGTGTATTTGAAGATGACCAGCAGCAGAAGATCTACCGCAATCGCAACTGCCACGGATATTTTGGCATTACGTTCATTTTGCCGGTTCCGCCCGATCATCAGTCCCATGAACCAGTTAAAGGCGGCACTGAATAACAGCAGAATGACATACAGCGGTTCTCCCCAGGCATAGAATACCAGGGAAAAGATAATCAGAATCGTATTCTTTGTTTTCAGTTTCTTGAATACAAAATACAGTATCAAGCAAATCGGAAGAAAAAAATACAAGAAAAACAGATCCGCAAATATCATTTCGTTTCTCCTTTTTGATGCTTTAATCTTATGTTTTCATCTACACAATATGACTATTCTATTTTACTCCAATGCTCATCTAATAGCAAGTTTATTTTATCCAAAAAAAGTTACAATTTTGTTCCTCCAGGGGGGACTTTTGCGAAAAAGTC
>CACYCN010000097.1 GCA_902772895.1 uncultured Ruminococcus sp. | reverse complement strand
TCAGTAGTATCAGTAGTATCAGTTATTTCCATTAATTTTTTTGAGTGTTTCTGCGGACCGGTGTTCTCACCTATCCCGTATTCACCCTGTCCTACTCCTCTGAAAGTTTACGGAAAAGTATCAGATACTCCTTCTATTTGACCTAAAAGCCGCATGAACACTAAGTTTTTTCGGTAACAGTAACAATATGTTACTGTTACCCGGTCTAAACGATCAATGGTGATTCAGTAACGATGCGTCAGGTCCTTCTGTCAGCCGGGGCAGATTTTCCCGGAATCCCTTGCGAACAGAGGGATACTTCACCAGAAATCTGACGCTCATACCGATCAGCCGGAAACAATAACCGAATAATTTCCGGCGTTTCTGTTCGGTGACAAAGCCCTTATGACGAACGGGATCATAACTTAACACCCGTTTATGTTTATAGAAATTGATAAAACGGCACCGGGCAAGGTCCGCCATGCCGAAACCGTCCCGATCTTTCGGATAACAGAACGACGGCAGCAGACAGCCATTCAAAGTAAACATCTGTCTTAACAGTCTGGTAGGTTCCTTCCGGGACAGGAGATAGCGTTCTTCGTCAAAATAAACGCCCAGCGCTTTCAGTTCCTCATCATTGAGCTGAGGAGCGCAGGATGCCATCAGTTCCTGATTCAATGCGGCAGGGTCGGTATGATAAAAACTCTCCCAGCCTTTGAGATAATCGCCATAGGCACGAAGGATAATATCCGCCAGGAAATAACGCTGAAAAGCGATCTGTTTCATGACACTGAAAATCAGTTTCCGCAGCTGGAACATGGTATAGGGTTTCTGATCCCGTACGGAAGTCAGAATCAGCTCATTCCGCTTGATATAATATTCCTGGAACCCGTCATATTTTCCCTCGAAGTCGTCATGCCAGACCGCAATGCCGCTGAGTACCGCAATATGACTGGCGCAGCGCAGAGAATATTCAATATCGTCTACCTTAACGAACAGGGACAGCGGATACCCGTATTGCTGCTGCCAGTCCGCCGGAAAACAGAAAAACCACCAGGCATGATAATTTCCTTCCGGGTAGAGCGAAACCGAAAACACGTTTTCCCGCTCCGTCATGTCAATATCCTGCCCGATCGAGTGAATCTTCCTGCCATCCCACACTGCGCCGGCTTCATGCTGGGTCAGCCGGTCACTCAGCCGGATCATGGTGCCGCCGACGGAAAGCTGTTCAAATTCCTGCCGCCGGATCCGCAGAATCGCAAAGACCCGCAGCAGCATATCACAGTCAAGAATGATATCGTCATCCATATAGAGTATATGCGTATAATCTTCTCCGCTGTGAAGGGCTTCATAATAGCCGCGAATGAATCCGCCGCTGCCGCCGGTATTGTCATTCGGAATGACCGTGACAAACCGATTATTCAGTTCTCCCACAGGAAGAGTCCTGCCGTTATCGACAACATAGATATGCAGATTCGTTTCATTCAGGACCTTACTGCCGGCAAGATAGCGATTGATGGCGCTGAGATTCCGCCGCAGAAACGGCTCTCTGCGATAGGTACAGATCACGGCGGCAATTCTGGTACGACGCACTTCGGGCGCCCGGCAAAGATAATCGCCGGCATATAATTGGCCGCCCTTGGCTTCCAGGGTAAAGTAGAGCGTGTCATATCCCCTGTCAAGCTGATCCGTCAGTTCCGTCATATCATTGGTTTTCCGTTCGGCACGGATCTCCCGACGCAGAATCAGCGTTTCCTGCCAGCCGCTGTCGGTATGTCTGACTCCATAAATGCGCAAAACAAAGAAACCGCACACTCTCAGCCGTAAAAATAAGGCTGAGAGCTTGCAGTATTCCTGATACTTCCCAAGCGGCAGCGAATTGAAGTAAGTGTCAAACGCTGTCGCATGGTTAATCGTCAAAACTTGTTGTTCCTCATCATAAATGCTGTTTTCGATGCCGTCACGATGAGGAATGATCCTGTAATATAGTCCGGTTTTCTCACAGACGTCCTTCCGTGGAAATACCAGTTTGCGTAAAATCAGCAGGTCGTCGTTATTCACCAAACTCTTCCTTCACAGCGGTCAGCGCTACGTCAATGACCTTATCCATATCATAGTATTTATAATGACCCAGACGACCGCCGAAAATAACATCCGGTGTCTCGTCGGCGAGCTTCTTATACTCTTCATAGAGTTTATTGTTCTTATCGTTATTGACCGGATAATACGGCTCGATGCCCGGCTTCCACTCAGAAGAATACTCTCTGGAAATAACGGTCTTGGGCTGGGTGCCGAATTCAAAATGCTTATGTTCAATGATACGGGTATAGGGAACCTCCCGCTCGGTATAGTTCACAACCGCATTTCCCTGGAAGTTATCGGTGTCAAGAACTTCCGTCTCGAAACGTACGGAACGGTATTCCAGTACGCCCAGCTGATAGTTGAAGAACTGGTCGATCTGACCGGTAAAGACGGTCTTTCTCACCTGATCCGCATGAGTCTTGATCCACTCGAAATAGTCCGTGGAAGTCAGGACTTCAATTCCTTCGAGCATCTTTTCAATGATCGCCGTATAGCCGCCCATCGGAATTCCCTGATATCTGGCATTGAAGTAGTTATTATCGAAAGTGAAGCGCAGGGGCAGTCTCTTGATAATGAATGCCGGAAGTTCCGTACAGGAACGACCCCACTGCTTCTCGGTATAACCCTTGATCAGTTTTTCGTAGACGTCACGGCCTACCAGACTGAGCGCCTGTTCTTCCAGATTCTGAGGATCCGTCAGGTTCAGGTCGGCAATCTGATCCGCAATGATTTTCTTAGCCTCAGCCGGTGTTTTAATGTTCCACAGACGGCTGAAAGTATTCATATTGAAGGGCAGGTTATACAGTTCGTCTTTATAGACAGCCACCGGTGAGTTAATATAGTTATTGAACTCCGCAAACTGATTGATGTATTCCCATACTGCCTTGTCATTGGTATGGAAAATGTGTGCGCCATACTTATGGACATTGATATCTTCGATCTTCTCACAGTAGATATTGCCTGCCACATGGTCACGCTTGTCAATTACCAGAACTTTCTTGACTCTCTTGTTCGCTTCATACGCAAAAATCGAACCAAACAGTCCTGCTCCTACTACCAGATAATCGTACATCGTAATCTACCTCTCTTTTTTTATTTGAATCGAAAGTTCTCCGGAAACCCCCTTGTTTATTAACAAAGACGCAGAGCCTGTCCCATAATCGTTTACAAAAATACAAAATAACCCTTTGTCAAGGACTTTGCAAAACGGAATCAGGAACAACAGCCTGCTTCCCCGGACCCCTTTCCTAAAACAACAAATCTATCTTACACGACAGCAATCCATTATGACAGCATGACAGCAAAACGCGGAATGGATTGCGGAACAAACGGATGCTTTGATCACGGGACAACGTCCCGACATTCATTAGGATCTGAGTTTACGGAGAAAATTGCGTCTCCGGGAACCGGGCGGCGCCAGAACATATAATCCTTTATGAAAAGATAAATTATGTGCCGTCACTCCGTTGATTTTGGCAAAATGCGCCCGTGGGAGTTCGCAAACCGGAATCTCTTTCTCCGAAAAAAGCTTGCTCATATAAACCCCGAACAGTCTTTCCGCTAATTTCCCCTGTTCACGGGGCTGCATCAGACGGGACGGTTTCAGACTGTCATAGGTAAAAAGAACGTCAAACAACCATCGGGAATAACGGTCAAAATTGTCTCTGTCCATGATAAACAGGTTACAGAAATAGGACGCATGACCGTTCAGATATTCCTCCGCTCCCGCAAGATAGTCCGGGTATCTTTCTTTCAGGATCTGCCGCAGCAGCCCCAGATCGTCATATTCCTTCCGGTCATGCCGGTCATAATAGGCCGCTACCGAACAGCCGATATTTTCTTTCAGCGGTGCGATAACGGGAAACTGTGCCGTCAATGCGGCAACGGTTTCTCTCTTCATGCCGATCCGCCGGAGGGTCTGTTCATCCGGCCGGTCAAAAATGCGGTACGGACGGCATTTCGGCGTCTTTCCGGACAGAATCGTCTCTGCGGCGGAAAAATCAAAGTATCGTCTCTGGTGCATCAGCCCCGCCGTATCAAAGGAACGGTTCTTCCAGACCTGATACTGCACCGTCAGCTCACAATACTGCGGATTCCTGTCAGAAATATGCTCCCCTTCGTCATCCGTCAGTTTCAGCTTCGGCGCATCCTGCGGATACAGCGCCGCACCGGCGGAAACCGGTTCCACCAATCCGGGAATCTCCCCGGCATCGGAACGGAAAACACTGACAAATAACCGGACGGAACGCTGTTTCTGTTCTGACGGTGTTCCCGGCTCATTCAATTCTCGCATAATACATATAATCAGGTGAATTTCTGGCCATCAGTTTACTGCCCTTGAAGTGGAAATAGGACGTGCCGCCTTCTCCTGTCAATACCAGTTCGTTATCAATGATCTCCCAGGTAGCTTCCCCGGTCAGAGTTTCCTCTCCTTCGGTGGATGACACCGTTGCTTTTCCGTCAGCCGTTACGATCATTGTCACTTTCATGTCGTCATACTCTCCGGAATAGACTTCCTTTTCTTCGGGCGTCATTGCGCTTTCATCGAAAACAAGCTGCCACATTCCATAGACCATCACCGTTTCGGAAATCTCGGTATAGCTTTCCTGTACACTGCTTTCCGTCAGGCTTTCTCCGGCATCCCCGGATCCTTCGGAAGTTCCGGAATCCTGTGTACTTTCCGCATCACTCTTCTGTTCGGAAGCATCCTGAGCAACGGCAGTCGTATCGTCACTTTTTGATGTTCCGTCGGATGACTGACCGCTGCAGCCGGCGCATCCCACCATCAGAATACCTGAAAGCATCAGAGTCAAGATGATTTTCCCTGTTTTCTTCATGTATTCACTCTCCTTTTTTCTTTCTTTTCAAGCCGCAGCTTTCTCTCATTATATCAATTCCCCATGACAGTGTCAATGTTTTTCTGTCCTGCGTTGCTTATCCGGTCAATACGGCGTCTTCTTCTGTGATAGCCAGGTACATATCGGCGCATATTGCGCACGAAACCGCAAAGATTTCCTCCTGTTCCTGATAAACCGTCAGTTCATAACTGTCACCATAGCGGCTCCAGCATTTTTTCTGCGTCATCACAGGACTGGTATCCACATCAAACAGGGAAAAACTTCCTTCTGACAGATTTCCGGCAAACCGATACGTACTGCCGTAAATCATAAAGAAAAAACAATCCTTTACCTGCGGTACCAATACATAGAACCGTCCGTTACACCGGACAGTATAATACCGCAGTACCAGAAATTTATGTGTGATTTCGGACACCGTTCGTTCTTCCGTATCGTTCATGTCAATTTTCTGACGGAACTTTTCCGTCTGAACCGCAATGTGATATTTTTCATGACCGCTTTCGTCATAGACGGTGAAGCATAATTCATCATCGCTTTGATTCCGCTTCAGAAATAACTTCATAGAATCACCTCGATCAGAGAATGACAATTCATTTACAAAAAAGCTCTGTCAACGATTTCCTGTGGGATCCGTATCATCCGGGCAATCGTTTCCGTGGTCACGCTCTCCATGCCTTCGAACGCCGAGCCTATCGCTTCCGTCAGCAGCATGACCGCAAAGCTGTCCGCTTCCCGCTCATAGCGTGACACACAAAATCTGGTATTCAGACTGAGATTCAGGGAATTCATCCCTTCATGCAGGACGATATGTCCCAGTTCATGGGCCAGCGTCAGCCGGCTGCGGTCATCATCCAGATTCTGATTCAGTACCACAAAGGGTTGTCCGTACATTTTTACCGTAAATCCGTTGATACTTTCCGGCAGTTCCTGGGTAATGACCGATACCCCCATTTTTTCACTCAGCGTGCTTGGTTCTGCCGTTCCGTACTGACGGATCAGTTCTTTGACTCTTCTTCTGATTTCACTCATGTCTGCCTCGCTTTATCGTCTTATCTTACGACTTTTCAAGAGCGCTTTGATGCTGTTGTTTTGCCAATGCCGCCACGACCTTGATTGCCTCGATAATTTTCATTCTGTCGTCATAGCCCAGCAGTACGCCGTCAAACATCAGCCCCTCCTGTTGGGTCAGCCGTCTGGTGAATTCATCGAATACCTCCGCTACCTCAACACTGCCGCTGTTAGGATCCGTTTCGGGATGACTGAGCAGATAGTCGCTGGAAACATCAAATACCGCGCATAGTTTCAGCAATGTCTGGTTATCCGGTTCCCTGCGGCCCTGTTCGTACATTCCGACAGCCGACGGTGATATTTCCAGCCGACGTGCCAGTTCCGACTGAGTCATGCCCGCCTTTTTTCTCAACTGTCTGATTTTACTTCCCAATTGATTTTTCAT
>CACYCN010000096.1 GCA_902772895.1 uncultured Ruminococcus sp. | reverse complement strand
TCAGAATTGACCGTAATGGTGAGTCCGTTGTATTCCTCACTCTGATAATAATTTTCCAGAATATTCTTTCCGCTTACCGTAACCGGAATCTTATATTTCTGAAGTACCGCATCATAACCTCCGACACCATTCAGTTCCCCGCCGGAACCGCTTGTTTTTCCATAAATTGTATAATCCCCAATAGTCTCAGAAGCGGATACAAATGTCACCGGCAGCTGGGAAGTCAGATCCGTATAAGATGGCGTTCCAACTTCGGTGGCAGTTTTGATATTGGTCGATGTCTTTTTTTCCGTATATTCTTCGATATATACCGGAACCGGTCTGGTTCTGATTCTATTCTCAAGATCAGCGCTGAACCTTGTCTTTTTATAAATCTGAGCTGTCAGTTCCATCCATTTTCACCTCATTCATTTTCATTGATACTGTTGCTATCAACAATCACACATGACGGTTTCAGTATAAACTCACCGGGATAAAACACGGGAATCACATCCGTATCAGAACGCCAGAGAGCCATATCCCAATAATATGAACCTGCTGGAATATTGGTATCTAAAGCTGTCAAGGTAAGTGCATAGTACGAATTATCATGATCATCGTCATCAATGTCTGCTTCTGTCAGTTCTTTATAGATGAGATAATTATCAGCATCCGGTCCGGTTTTGGCACCTAAAATCAATTTTTCTCCGGAAGTGAGACGATAAAATTCATCTCCGTTCCGGATCACGAAGTTAAACTCAGCAGTTCTGTTCTGATAAGCAATTATATCCATCCATTCACCTTCTTTTCATGATTGCCAGTCCGAGCTTTGAATCATCATTGACCGGATCCTGAATGGTGTTGCCGGCACCGCTTCAAAAAATCCGGAGGAATTCCCCAGATGTACAGCAACGCTATAGTAGTAGATACCAGGTTCCAAATCTGTATCCGATGGGGAAAGCGTCACGGTAAAACATCCGTTTTTACTAAGGTCTGCCTGCTGCCTTCCGCTTGCCGAATACTCTGCCCTGGCGATATACTGATAAAGATATCCGCTGTCATCCGGATTTTTTTTAATGCCGAAAAAGCAAGAATCGCCAGATAAAAAAGGTGCTGACAAGATTCTTCCTGCCGCCTTTGACCATTTCATGAGATTTCTCAGATCAAATTTCATGGTATAAGCGGTACCTCTCGGAATCACGAACTGTGCATCGTGAAAACAGCCGTATTCCTTTGGATCAGCCGTTCTGTTCTCTGGTTCCGTCCCTTCTTCGATGTATCCGGTAATCATTATTTTTCACCTCTTAACTATACGATTCCTTAACAATCACCCTTCCGGAAGAAAGCCGATGCTTTTCTCCGGAAGAGTCCACCAGAACACAGTCAAAAAAATGTCTTCCCGGTGGAATATTGGTATCGGCGGTTGTCAGGATAAGTTTATATTTTCCCGTATTTTCGTCAAAATCAGCAGACGTCAGTACCTTTTCCAATGCAAGAGTTCCGCTGACTTGTCTGATGACGAATCTGACCGTTTCATTATTACCAATTCTGTAAGGCTGATGATTCTGATGAACTGTGATAAGTAATTCCTTGTATCTGCTTTTGTATAACTGATAAATAATGATGTCGTATCACCTCACTTAATACTTAGCCAGTACGGTATATGTCGTACCGTCAACCGTGATCGTCCTGTCCGTGTAATGATTGTTATTGACAATCAGAGCAGTCGTTTTTAAAGTAGTACCTCCGTTGGAATTGGCATAGAAGGAACCGATCTCGGTACCGTTATTCATGATAGAAATATCAGCACTGACAGGAATCGGAAAGCAGACTTTTCCTGACTGGCAATTGATCGTATGAGCATCCAACAACAGAGTATCGCAGGATACTTCGTCAGTCATCACATACCCTCTGTTATTATCGACTCCGATAAAGGTTTTCTCATTGTTTCTGGGTCCCACCAGGATCCGGTTTGCCGTGACAACACCGTTACCGGACTGACTGACAAACATCGATGTCAACACGTTATTATTGTTATCATAGAAGGTTATCCCGTTTGTCCAGAGTTCCATTTTATAGCCGCTTTGCAGCGCCATTTTAATCTTGCCTGTGTCCATACTGATTTCGACATTACCGTTATTATCAGAAATAACACCGGCTTTGATCAGATCGGCAAGCAATACACCGGTCCGGATCAGTGATGCGTTGAGGGTCCCTGTACACACGAAATCTGCCACGATTTCCCCCTGCATGGTAACGGCGGTACTATAAGGTCCCCCATATCCGTTGCGGGAATAGCCAAGTCCTGATGAATTCCACCGCCAGACTTTTGTCGCCGTCAGGATCGAAGGCGTGTCCATAATGAGAATTTCGTCCGGCTCTCCGTCGCCGTTGCTGTCATAGAGTACGACGTAGCCGCCCTGATTCCCGGTGATCTGAGAAGTGGCACGGCTGACAACTGCCTGCAAAAAAGACTTTG
>CACYCN010000095.1 GCA_902772895.1 uncultured Ruminococcus sp. | reverse complement strand
CTCCATCATCATCATAATCCCATGACCCTTCATCATAGTCATAATCATAGTCATAATCCCATGACTCATCATTATCATAATCCCATGATTCCTCCTCATCGTAGGCGGGCTGGGATTCTTCCTTTTCCTCAGTGGTCTGAGATTCTTCCTTTTCGTCGGTCGTCTGAGGTGTTTCCTCGGTATTGATGGAAGCTTTATGAGCATTGGATGAAATGATAACATCGTCAAGAGAAAGCGGCTTTTTACCTTCCGTGTAGCCTCTGACATAAAGACCGGTAGGAATAAAGGCGGTCTTCTGACGGTTAGACAGGAATGTCGAAATATTTTCCTCAGTATAGCCTTTCGGCACCTGTTCATTATTACCGAGTAGACCTGTCGTAGTCATATAAGCGTTTTCCGGTGAAATACCCCTTACTACATAACGTCCTTGGGTAGTACGCTGAACCACAACACTTACGGAAGTATAGTTTGTGCTCTTATCGGCTGACCCTGTCGGCGTATTCTGATATGATCTTGCCTTGGAAATGGTATAAGGGAGATCCGGACAGTTGACGGTTCCACGGAAAGCTGTAATGCCGTAGATTGCCCGATACGGATTATAACTCCAGGTATAGCAAAGGTGCAGATATTTCTGATTACTATCGATCACGTATCCCTTGTAATTAAATGACTGAGCAAGATTGAGATCGTCAAGGACTATCGTATTCGGATTCGTCTTGAGCTTATCCAACAGTTGGTGGAAAAATGCAGAGGTTCCAATATCAAATCTCTTTTGGTTTTCAGAATCCGTACCGAAGGCAAAATATAATCCCGAAAGATATTTTGTTCCGTATGTATAGGTCGTCTCCGGCTCATAGTATAAATAACAATCCGTGTTTTCCCATGTATAATCTTTAGAGGTGTAGTATCCGGTATATTCAAAGGGATAAACATGCTTTCTGCTGGGAAGATAGGCTTCTGCCCCCTGCTTGTTGTAACGGGTAGTGTTGAAGTTATAGGTCAGACCGCTGAAGGTAGTTACTGCCTCCCAGCCTTCTTCTGCGTCGGAGAAATCCTGAACAACATGGAGCTTGCCCACTTCTATGGGAGTTCCTGCTTTTTCATTGCGGGTGATGAACAGTCCGTCAAGATTCTGGGGATATTCGCTGTCTTCTTCCTTGCTTGTTGCAGGAAAACCTAACGTGCCTGCACAGCCGTAGGAAATATCGCCGAACTGTATCTGTCCGCTGGGAGTACCGGTGGCAACACGGATATCCCTGATCGCCTGTTTGGGATCGTTTGTAACGGAATAGCCGATATAGGTATACTGACCGTCACTTTCCCATTTTCCGCCTGCTCTGGCATCAGGAGAAAGATTCTGGTCCCAGATATAGTAGCCCTCGACGGTGATCTTGCTTTTTGCCAGAGCCTGCGTCTTAGCTGATCTGACGATAATATCGTTATAGTACTGTTTGGTGTTTTTATCTTTATCTTTGTCTTTCTCTTTGTCATCTGTTTTCGTGACATCATCCGTTGATGCGGTACGGTTTTTCAGTGATTTCTCGGTGTAGTAATTGATATAGATACCGCCGGAATTATCATTTTTCAGGTTGGTATTGCAGTTGCCAGGGGTGATCTGACCGAAGAAACTTGCGCAGTCGCAGTCATCAGGCTTGTAAGCGTCGCCGTAAATGATTTTGAAGATATTCCCCTCGCCGTCGGCACGAATAGGACTGCCGACACGTTCATCGGTAGAGGTATACATACATACCCAGCCGTTAAAGCCTTTATAGGCATTCAGATCGGCTATTTTTCCTTTGTTGTTCTTTACCGCCTTATATTTTACGTTTGAATAACCGTCTTTGACCTTTACCGCATCTATGACATAATCCGGAATCGTGGTGTAGTCTTTTGCTTCGTCTGCCTTAACCATTTCCCAAATAAAACAGAATCCATAGAAAAGCAGCGTAAAACCTAACACCCCTAATCCGACAATTCCTGCATATTTAAAGACGGTCGCAGCGATCGTTACCATCGTTGTCGCAACGCTCATCAGACAGGAAATAACTGCACATTCAGCGATCTTAAGCAGTACTCCGCCGACAACCCATCCTACAAAGCCAAGCACCGTTGCCGCCGAACAGGCAACTCCTACCCATTTGAGGGCTGTTTCTACATCTTCCTTTTTTTCGGTATAGGCATCGTTGACCTCCCCGTTCAGCATCGACTGGGCGGCATTCTGACGGATCGCAAAGGACGTGAAGGCTACATTACTCTTTGCAAAATCGGGGTCGGTATTCGTCCAGATAGAAATAGAATCATTGCCGATCAGTTCCTTGAGCTTATTGGCGGTGGTATTCAGTAACTCCTGATACTCCTTACTGTGAACGTTCTCGCTCAGACCGGATGCACACGGAACAAATCCTGAAAGTTCTGTCATCCTGACCTGTGCATAACTCATGGAGTCTATCATAGGATATATCTGAGAGAGATCCACTTCCTCACTGGTCTGCTTGCCCATTTCAACGATCCATTCTCCTAAAGGCATCTCGGTATTGGCATCATATTCGTTGAGCATTTCGTATGCGTTGAGATAAAGGGCGCCGGCATCGGACTGTTTTATTTTATCCATATTATCAACGGTCTCTTCAACGTTTTTGCCGGATAATCTGCTTTCCGTTTCGTTTTCGTTATAGGTGGCAATACTGTTTTCAAATTGGGTAGAAAATTCCTGCATCTGTTTGAAGAGCGCTTTGGCGTCGTCACCGTACTGACGGTACAGACTGTCTTTCTCATCCTGAGAAAGATTGTCGTTCCCGACAATTTCCCATAAGGAACTGTCAGCCATTTCATCAGCCCAGGTCATTGCCTTTTGGGTGTTTCCGTCCTCTTCATCGCCTTGATCCGGTTCATAGGGAACAAGCCCTGCATAGAGCAGACTGATAATCGAATTGATCGTTGCGTTACTGGACTGGGTCATTACCCTTGCATAGAAATCCGTTGATGTTTTTCCGTTGACAACATAATCGCCGAATTTCATATTGCCGGCTTCCGGTACAAGAAGCAGATTCAGTCCGTTATATGCGTCTATCGCCTTGGGGCTGCCGTTTTGATAGCTTTCTATGAATTCCATCGATGCCATCTGAAGCGTCTCTGCTGCGGAATAGTTCGACTTCTGGAACTCATCATATATTTCCTGATAGTTCCTTATCTGGAATCCGCCGTTCATATCAAGAAGAGCTATCTTGTACAGCGCTTCTTCTCTGTTTTCGGTGGTCTTGTAGCCGATATAGACACGATACTCTTCATTCTTCGAATTCAGATCCTTTGCAACAAACGTAAAGCCTTCT
>CACYCN010000094.1 GCA_902772895.1 uncultured Ruminococcus sp. | reverse complement strand
GTATTGACAATATCGTTCTCAATTTCGTCAACGATTTTATGGATGCCGGAATAGTAATTGTAGAAAGTCTTCCGGTTGATGTCAGCAAGATCGGCAATATCACTGACGGTAATATCGTTGATGTCTTTTTCGGAGAGAAGTCTGGCAAATGCAATGCGAATGGCTTTTTTGGTTTTGATGACCCGACGGTCAGTGCTTTTTCCGGGTTCCATATGCTCCTCCTTGAGAAACAAAAAATGTCATTTCTGTTGTTTTTACCACAGATTTTCAAATTTTGTTGATTTTGTATCGACTATGGAAATATCTGAAGGTTGCAATCCTTGCTGTTTCTATTATAATATACATTAATGACAAAAATCAACAAGCGTGTATTATTTTTTTGAAAGTGATGACAAATAACAGGCAAGGGCGGTGAAAATATGCGGATCATTATCCTGAAAGATCAGATCAGCCATAAACTGAACAGTGTTTCCGAAGCGGTGATCTATGCGGCCATGGAACGGCATATCGACTGTGAACCATTGGATCTGTCCGGTTTTCTGATTGCACCAAGCAAGACATCCTGTCCGGATTATATCCGGAAGATCAGTGAATATATCCGGCAAGAGAAGGCGGATGCGGTAGTTTGTACCGGTTCGTTCAGCATGAAGCTGATGACTGCCGTGAAAGCGCAGGAAAATCATCCGATCTATTGCTATGGGATTATCGGAGAGTATTTCTGTCCGCCGTCGATTGCCAGCGTCAATCTGGACTGTTATTTTGTTCCCCATGAGGAAATCAAGACGAAACTGGTGAGAAAAGGAATTCCACAGGAGAAAATCTTTGTTACAGGGATTCCGGTGAAGAAAAGCTTCCGGGAACGGATCGGAAAAGCAGCGGCACGGAATTATCTGGTGATTCCGCGTCAGCGCAGGGTATATCTGCTGTTGGCGGAGGGTTTGAGTGAAACGAATATCCGCAGACTCTGTCAGGAATTAGCCGAAAGTGAAACCAACGATTATGTATTTTATATCCCGACACCCCGCTGCAGTGAGATCAGAGACCGACTGATGCGGTTTGCTTCCGGCGATCCCCATATCCAGATCATTACTTATACACAGAAACTGAATGTCTATATCCAGAGTGCGGATGCCATTCTTCTGCGGCCGGATCATATTTTCTGTACGGAAGCGGCAGTTTCCGGGGTGCCGATGGTTCATGTGGCGCTGGAATCCGATACCGGAAATGAAAAAAATACTTTCTTTGTCAGTCATGAGATGGCAGTGATCGGCAACGGGATCCGTGATACGATCCGTAAGGCGAAACGCTTTGCCGAAGAAAAAGCAATGGCGGCAAGGGTGATTCAGATGCAGTACCGGAATATCTCGTCCGATGCTGCCGAAAAGATTATTGAGATTATCCAGAAAACCTGCCAGAAAACATCCGGCGGAACGAATTCATTTACAGAGAGGAAAAAGATATGAAAACAACAATGATGGACGGTGCTTTATTTGCCAATATGATCCGGGGAGGTGCGGCAACGCTTTCGGCAAACCGACAGCTTGTCAATGATCTGAATGTATTCCCGATTCCGGACGGCGATACCGGTGATAATATGTTTATGACGATCGATTCCGGTGTAGCAGCGCTCGGAGACGGAACCGATGATACTTCTCTGGGAAATGCGGCGTCAGTTGCCGCAAGAGGAATGCTGCTGGGTGCCAGAGGAAATTCGGGCGTGATCCTGTCAAGGATTTTTGCCGGTATCTCGCAGGGGCTGGAAGGTGTGGAAACGGCGGATGTCCGTGTGATCGGCAAGGCGTTTGAAAGCGGTGTCAGTGAGGCGTATAAGGCAGTTTCTACGCCCGTTGAGGGGACGATTCTGACAGTCTATAAGGATGCGGTAAACTATGCCGCTTCAAAAATTGAAAACGATACTTCTCTTGAAAGCTTTTTTGCAAATTTTCTGAAAGAACTCCGGCGTTCTCTGGAACGGACGCCTGAATTGCTGGATGTTCTGCGTAAGGCAGGGGTGGTTGACAGCGGCGGAGCCGGATTTATCTATATCGCCGAGGGAATGAACAATGCGCTCAACGGTGAAGAGTTCGGAACGGTACAGAGTAGTCTGCCGAATGCGAAAAAATTGGATTTTTCAGCATTTGATGAAAACAGTGTCCTGGAATTCGGCTATTGTACGGAGTTTTTCCTGCGGCTGCAGACGACCAAAACAGATGTCAATGCCTTTGATCTGGAACGGTTCAAGCAGTATCTGGAAAGCGTCGGGGATTCTGTGGTATGTTTCCGGGAAGGTACCATTGTCAAGGTCCATGTCCATACCATGAAACCCGGTGATATTTTGAATTACTGTCAGCAGTTCGGGGAATTCCTGACTACCAAAATCGAAAATATGTCTCTTCAGCATAATGAGAGTAACCTGAAAAAAAGCTATGAACCGGAAAATAAAAAACCCCGTAAAGAATTCGGAATTGTCAGTGTGGCTGCCGGAAGCGGTATTAAGGAACTGTTTACTTCTTTGGGGTGTGACGAGGTGGTTGACGGAGGACAAAGTATGAATCCGTCTGCGGAAGATCTGATTTCCGCTTTCCGGAAGATCAATGCCGATCGGATTTTTGTGTATCCGAATAACAGTAATATCATTCTCACGGCTCAGCAGGCGGCTTCTCTCTATCAGGAGGCGGAAATCTGTATTATCCCCACGAAAACAATCGGGGAAGGATATGCGGCGATTTCTATGTTCGATACTGACGGTAAATCCATCGAGGAAGTGCTTTCGGAACAGAAAGAAATTATTGCCGGTGTAGTGACCGGTGTGGTTTCACAGGCGGTCCGTGATACCCGGCAGGATGGGCTGACCGTCAGAAAAGATGATTATATCGGTTTTGTCGGCGATACCATCTATAATACCGCTGCGGATAAAAACAGCGCGCTTCTGACGCTGGCTCAGAAACTCAATGCCGGTGATTATGATATTTTGATCGTCATCTGCGGCAGTACGGTTACTCAGCAGGAAAATGAGGAACTCTATCAGCAGTTGAAGGAAACCTATCGTCTTGCGGATGTTATTATGATCGACGGGAAACAGCCGATCTATGATTACTTACTAATTCTTGAATAAACAGGAGGTCAATTATGTTAGTTCTTTTTACCGATACCGACACGGATATCACTCCTCAGATTGCCAGGGAATTCGGCTATCATCTGATCAGTATGCCCTACAGTATTGAAGGAGAAACGATCTATCCCTATGAAGATTTCGAGACCTTTGATGCCCATGCCTTCTATGACAGACTCAGAGGCGGTGTCCTGCCGAATACCAGCGCGATCAGTGCTGAGAGCTATAAGAAATATTTTGAACCGCATTTTCAGAACGGGGATGATATTCTTTATGTTCACTTTTCCGCAGCTATGACCGCTACCTTTGAGGAAATGAAGAAAGCGGTTGATGAACTGAAAGCCCAATATCCCGACCGGAAATTCTATACCATTGATACCAAGGGTATTACCATCGGCAGTCTGAATATTGTCGAAGAAATCGGTGACCTCTATCAATCCGGTAAAACGATTGAAGAAATCCTGAGCTGGGCAGAGACCGAAGTCGATCATTTTGCGGTCTATTTCTTTGCGGATGATCTGAAATTCTTCAAGCACAGCGGCAGAGTCAGCGGTCTTGCCGGTACTATGGGAACGCTTCTTGGTATCCGTCCGATCATCTATATGAATGAAGAAGGGAAAATGGTCAGTGTCGGTAAGGAAAAGGGCAGGGCAAAGGCGCTTGCCCGTCTGATCAGCTATGTGGAACTGCTGGGGGATGAAATCGAAAAGCATCGTGTTATCGTAGCTCATACGGATGCCCCGGATCTGGTGAACGAAGCCATACGGCTGCTCAAAGAAAAATTCGGTGACTTAACGATTCAGGTCGTGGATGTGAATCCTACCGCAGGCAGTCATTGCGGACCTTCTACCGTCGGAATCAGTTTCCATGCGAAACGCCGTACACTTTAAACAGGGTTGATAATAGATGGAATAAAAAGAAAAGCACAGTTACGGAAGAAAGATCCGTTGACTGTGCTTTTTTGTCGGTCATGATTGTATGGTTGATGATTCGTCGGTTTTTGCGGGACATTTGACATAGCGGTTAGCCATCAATTCAAAGCCTTCCGGAGATTCCTTGATTTCCAGCCAGCTCTGACTGTCTTCGGAAATCATGGCTTCCGTGCCGGGATTGAAATAGAATTTACCGTCTTCTTCTTTCCAGCGGTATTTACTGGATTCGATGCTGTGTTCTTCGTCATAGAGCCTGAGCTGACCGAGATCAACGGCATTCTTGACGGCTGATTTGGGCATTCCGTCAGGAAGCGGTAAAACGGTGCTGATGGTGCCGTCTTCATTGAACAGAAGAGCTGTCTGGAACAGTCGTGCCATATGAACCGGGACAACATCTGTCTGGGTCAGTTCTTCCACGGCACGCCATGTACCGTTGCTGTCAGCCTGTTTGGTTGCCGTGATTTTCCATAAGCCAATAATATCCATAAGGTAACCTCCTTATAAGTATAATCTCTCTCCTATCATTATACAATAATGGAAATATCTGTCAACGGATTTTAGTGGAAGTTTACCGAATGTTTATATTTTCCTGAACCATCAGGCGTTTGATTTCATATTATGTAATGACAACCGAACCGAATTGGTTATTGGGATATTCTGTGGCGGTAATTTTGCCGGTGGCTTCGTCAATCTCGATCAGACCGTATTCCTGATGATAGCCGACAGAACCGGGATTCATGATCAGCATTTTTCCGTCAGCTGTGGTAAGCTGATGATGGGTGTGTCCGAAGAGGACGATATCCGCCTTTTCTTTATGGCCGAGAGCGGTCAGGTGAGAAAGCCCTTCTTTGACAAACTGCATATGACCATGTGTGATCAGGATCTTTTTGCCGCAGAGATGGATGGTCTGGAGCAAAGCGTCATCACAGTACCAGTCGCAGTTGCCCCTGACACACAGAAACATCTTCTCCGGAAACAGCTGTTTCATTTCGGCAATATCCTTGTGACCGTCACCGCAGAAAACAATTACTTCCGCTTTTTTATGTTTTTTGATCGCGTGTTTCAGCTCTGTGCGATAACTGTGAGAATCGGAAAAAACTAATATTTTCATAATTACCTCCGCAGGTACATAGTATAAGAAGGGTGGTGAGCGTATGGATCAGAAGAAAGTGGACCAGCTCTTTCAGAGCCTGAGCAAAGATCAGCAGCAGCAGGTGGAAAGAATTCTGTCGGATAAAGCCCAGACAGAAAAACTGCTGAATACACCGCAGGCACAGGCACTGCTGAAAAAACTGATGGGAGAAAAGTAAACGATGGAAGATATATCCCGTAAGATCAGTGAAATGCTGAACGATCCCCGGACAATGGAACAGATCAGAAGTCTTACCGGGATGTTAGGAAATGCGCCGCCCCCGGAACCGACGGTACAGCCGGAATCCGTTCCTTCACAGGAATCTGCTGCGCCGGCATTGTCATCTTTGCTTGGTGCAGTGGGCGGATCGGACGGTTTTGACCCGAATTGGATCGGTACCGTGATGAAACTGGCGCCGCTGCTGCGGTCTCTCAATCAGGAAGACGACAGTACCCGTCTTCTGAAAGCCCTGAAACCGTTTTTACATGAGGAACGCGCCCAAAAAGTGGACGGCGCTGTCCGGTTATTGGGCATCATGAAACTGCTGCCGGTTCTGAAAAACGCCGGAATCAGTCTGTTCTGAAACGGCTCCACGGCTCCTCAGACAGCTGCCGATCTGACAGAGCCGATGGAAAAGCGTACGGCAGTGTCAAGGGAAATGAACGTTTCAGCGGTTCCGGCTTTGTTCCGGCAGAGCGGAAAATACCATTGGGGTGATGGGTTTGACGGAAAATGAGATGAGAAGGATGCAGCAGGAAGCAATGAGACGTGCCAGAGAAATGCAGCAGCGTGCCGTCTTTCCGGGACATGACCCCAGGGAAGACGATAATCAGCCGAGATCTTCTCCGGGCTCCTCCTCTCAGAGCCGGCAGCATCCGGCATATTCTGAACGGACGATACGGCAGGAACAGGAAGTTCCTGATGCCCGTTCGGAAGGGGCTGCTCCTTCTCCACAGGCGCACGGGCCGTCTGAAAAAAATGAATATCATAAACCGCCCGAAAGCACAGAAGAAAGTACAGGCAGTTCGGGCGGTATCTTTGAGACTTTATTCAAGGATAAGGAAAGAACGCTGATTTTAGGATTACTGTTACTGCTGATGGATGAAAAAACCGATAACAGTCTGGTGATGGCACTGCTCTATCTGTTACTGTAGATACAGCCGATCAGCGGACCTGACCGTCACCTTCAATGATAAATTTCATGGAGGTCAGTTCATTGAGTCCCATCGGTCCTCTTGCATGGAGTTTCTGGGTGGAAATGCCGATTTCGGCACCCAGTCCGAAAACGCCGCCGTCTGTGAATCGGGTAGAAGCGTTGACATATACGGCGGCAGAATCGATCTCTGCGGTGAATTTCTTAGCGTTGCGGTAGTCTTTGGTGACAATACATTCGCTGTGACCGGTGGAATACTTCGTGATATGGGCAATCGCTTCATCGATGGAGGAAACGACTTTTACGGCGAGAATATAATCGCCGTATTCTGTTTCCCAATCGCTTTCCGTCGCAGGAATGACGCTGTCCCCGAGAATGGCTCTGGTTTTTTCACAGCCTCTGAGTTCTACGTTCTTTTCATCCAGTTTTGCCTTGATAGCCGGAAGCGCCTTTTCGGCAATCGCTTCATGAACAAGAATGGTTTCGATGGCATTGCAGACGGAGGGACGGGATGTCTTGGCATTATAAATGATATTGACAGCCATATCGATCTCGGCACTGTCGTCTACATATACATGACAGTTGCCGGCGCCGGTTTCAATGACCGGTACTTTTGCATTGGCTACGACGGCTTTGATTAGACCTTTGCCGCCGCGCGGAATCAGTACATTCAGATAATCGGTCAGTTCCATCAGTTCGACGGAAGACTGTCTGGTGGTATCCTGAATGAGCTGAACGGAATTTCTGTCCAGTCCTACACTTTCAATCGCATCCTGCATGATGACTGTCAGACACTGATTGGAATGAATGGCTTCCTTGCCGCCCCGCAGTATCACGGCGTTGCCGCTTTTCAGACAAAGAACGGCAGCGTCTACGGTAACATTCGGACGGGATTCAAAGATGATGCCGATGACTCCCAGCGGGACTCTGATTTTGGTGATTGCCATGCCGTTGGGACGGGTATGGCCGGAAATGACCGTGCCGATCGGGTCGGCCAGTGCGGCTACCTCCAGTACACCGTCTGCAATTCCCTGAATTCTGCCTTCGTCCAGACGCAGTCTGTCGATCAATGCCGCCGTCAGTCCGTTCTTTTCACCGTTATCCAGATCAATGCGGTTGGCTGCCATGATCTGATCGGTATTGTCAAGAATTGCCCGGGCAATCGCTTTCAGCGCTTTGTTTTTCAGTTCGCCGGCATTGGCAAGGGTACGGGATGCTGCCTTTGCCTTTTGTCCCATTTCTTCGATAACTGTCATAGTATTCTCCTCCTGATGATCGTATGCTGAACGGATACCGCCAGCTGCGATCTGATTTTATTTCAGATTTTTTTGGATTTTTTTCAGATGCTTCCTTCTACGGCGGTGAACAGGGTACCCATGGGTTTACCGTCGATGAGATGATACAGATTTTCCGGATCGTTGCCGCTCATCACACAGCAGTTGATTCCCGCACTGGTTGCGGCAGCGGCAGCAATGATTTTTGTTGCCATTCCGCCCGTTCCACGGTTGGAACCGGATCCTCCTGCCATTTCCTTGATCTTATCGTCAATATGATCGACTACGGCAATCCGTTTTGCGTCAGGGTTATTGCGGGGATCGGCATCATACAGTCCGTCGATATCCGTCAGGATCACCAGCAGATCAGCCCCTACCAGATCCGCCACTATCGCTGACAGATTGTCGTTATCGCCGAAGTTCTGTCCGACGATTTCGTCGATGGCAACCGTATCGTTCTCATTGACGATCGGGATAATCCCCATTTCCAGTAAGGTCTGGAAAGTATTGATAACATTCTGGCGGGAATGGTCATTGATGACGACATCCTTTGTCAGCAGAAGCTGGGCGACAGAGTTATTGTATTCTCCGAAAAACTTATCGTACAGAAACATCAGTTCACACTGTCCCACTGCAGCGAGCGCCTGTTTATAACGGGTTTCGCTGGGGCGTTTGGAGAGTTTGAGCTTGCCGACGCCGACACCGATGGCGCCTGAACTGACAAGAATGATCTGTTTGCCGCTGTTGTGCAGGTCACTGAGTACCTTACAGAGCTTTTCTAACCGTCTGAGATTTACTTTTCCGTTGTCATAGGTCAGGGTGGATGTGCCTACCTTGATCACAATTCTTCTTGTTTGAAAAATATCCATATCCTTTTCCTCTGCTTTTTCATGAAACTGTCCGGAATCCGTTTTTCCGGTTCCTGATTACAGCACTAAGTATACCATAACTCCCTATCGATTATCAAGCACTTTTCACGGAATTCCACGGAAATCGGTTGTCTGAGTACGGCTTTCCGGAAACCGCTTTTTTCTCCCCGACAGGAATCTTCCGGAATTTTTGGTTCATACTAATACCGGGTGATGCTATGAATCGGATCGTAATCTGCGGTGACAGTGAAGACCGGGAACTGACAAAAACATTGATTCATGCTTTCCGGAAATATGGAACTGTCAATGATCTCTCTGATGTCCGATCGGGAGAAGACAGCATAACGGGTTCCTTTGCAGGCCGCTGCTGTGGATTCCGTCCGTATGGTGAAAGCGGCGCCGCTTTGTTCAGGGGAAACCTATGCGTGATCGGGGCAGGGTCTCAGGATTTCCTGCACCAGCCGGATATCACAACGGATCGTATTATTCTCAATACCGAAAATCATGACGCTTTGTCTGTCCTTGACGGTCTTCCTTTACCGGTGGTAGGCTGTTCCATGTCCGGCAGGGATACGGTCAGTTTATCCTGTCTGGATGAAGACGGGGTATTGGTCAGTCTGCAGCGAAGCGTCTGTACTTTGAGCGGTGAGGAAATTGAACCGTGTGAAATTAAAGTGATTCCTCAGAAACCGTTGCGGTATTTTACTCTGATGGCTGTCTGTTGTGCGCTGCTGCTGTGTGATGTGCCTTATGAAAACGGTTATATGTTCTGAGACTCTCACGGTTTCGAACAGGAATCGGCACAGAAAGGTCTCGGAAAACAGGCATGAAAATCAATCTTCATGATGTATCGATAAAAAATCAGCTTTTTCAGGAAGGGGTTTCCCCCAGAAAATGTCGGACAAAATTGATTTCCCCGGAAAATAGGGGTTGTTTATTGACTTTTGTGGGTGGAAGGGGTATGATGGTAACAGAAAAAACGGATTGTCTGAAAGGAAACAGCTTTATGAGTGAAAAAACTGCCAAGAAGCCGGAAACGGAAGCGGCATCTGCTGCGCCGGAAACTCCTATCATTTCATTTAAAGATGTGACGAAAGTGTATACGCTTTACCGCAACAGCCGGGAACAGTTTTGCGCCCTTTTTTATGATTCCAAAAAGTTCAAGAAGCATAAGGCCCTCGACGGAGTGAGTTTTGAGATTAAAAAAGGGGAGTCGGTGGCGATCCTCGGCAGAAACGGCGCCGGTAAATCTACGGTGCTGAAGATGATTACGGGCGTGGCGTTTCCGACCAGCGGTGAGATCTATGTCAACGGACGGGTATCGGCTTTGCTGGAACTGACAGCAGGCTTTGCCGCAGATATGACCGGTCGGGAAAATATCCGCTTCAAGTGCTATGTGCTGGGACTCAAGGATGCCGAAATCGATGAAATTGAGAAAAAAGCCATTGAGTTTGCCGATCTCGGTGAGTATATTGACCAGCCTGTCCGTACTTATTCCTCCGGTATGCGGG
>CACYCN010000093.1 GCA_902772895.1 uncultured Ruminococcus sp. | reverse complement strand
TTCGGTTTTATCTCTGAGTTTTTTGAGACTGTCTGTAAATTCACGGTACACATTATCAACATCATCCTGACCAAGAGAAGCCTCCATATCGCTTATCATTTTCTTGTTGAGGTGCATCTTGATCTGGGACGCTTCAAAGTTATTATTGTCCGGCATAGTATCACATTCCTTCCGAATATTTTTGTAAACAAGGTCGAACTGTCCTATAAGATGGGTTTCTGTAATATATACCCCGAAGAATCCTGTTTGGGTGCAATTTTTCTGCAGCAGGATCAATTTTTTGATCAAATCGTCTGCTGTTGTATAGGGCAAAAAAATGCATAAGCTGAAAAAAGATAGTATTTCAGATAAATCTGAAACATCCAAAAGTGCCATCATCATCCGAAAAACTGCAGAGCTTCTGCCGATCATCGGCATCAACTTTCCGAATCGCCGTCATTCAGCCACAGGGCGGCATCACCTTCGGAGATGAAAAGCTTATCAAGACATGTTGATTGAAAAATGCTCCCAGCTTGTCAAAGGGAATGGCATCCTTACCACTGCCGCCATGAAATCCTCAGTGTTGATATCGGGAGATGCATATATCTCGGCTGACCGCCGCTTTCACCTGTGAAGGACGGGTCAAAGGCTATTGTCAGAAATCCGCACTCCGCCATTGTCTGAGCATACAATCCTGAACACTGCTCCTTAACCGCAACAAAAGGACCTGAAACTGCTCTCGCCGCCGGAAATCAAAAAGCTATAAGATAATGCTCATTCATGAGTATAATATCCTCATAATCCGCCGCATCGTCAAGACCGAAGTGGATATATACATTCATGTCAGCGCCAATGTTTCTGTGTCCCATCACGCATTGAAGCGTTTTCGATGCCTTCATATCCAAGCTTGAAAAAATTTAGGCTAAAACATGATTCTTGTTTGCATTTTCTTCATAGCAGGATAATTATTCCACAATATAATATAATCAAATAAATCAAGATGGGGTGATCCTATGAAAAAATCAATAAGATATTCAGCTTTGATTATGTCAGTAATACTTATGCTTGGCGGCTGCGCTGCCGCAGGAACGGAACAAGATCAGTCAGAAGGATCAGCCGTTCAGAGCAGTACCGTTCAGTCTGAACCGACCACACAGGAAAGTACAGATGCTTCCGAAAGCAGCGAAACAGAAAGCAAAGCCGAGGAATCAAGTAAAACGGAAGAATCGTCCGGAACAGATACCAAAGATGAATCATCAGACAAAGAAACCTCTCAGTCCGATATAGGCGCAGGTGAGATAACCGTCAAAGAAGCAAATGCAGACAATACGCAGCTATCCTCCGGGACATACGAGGTCAAGATAGGAAACAAGACCGTAACGCTCAGCGGTGCTTATGTGGTTGACGGTATTGATGCGGTCATTGATGGCGGTGATTGGAGCAGCAGCGGAACTGAACAAAATGTATTTCTTGTCATCAACGGCGGCAGCCTGACGCTGAAAAATGCAGCCATTACCAAAACAGGTGATGCGAGCCAAAACGATTCTACAAGAAAATCCGATGTATCCGATGATTACAACTTTTACGGAATAAACTCCGTGATACTGACAGTCGGAGAAAGCAGCACAGCGACGATCGAAAACTGCACGATAACCTCCGATTGCAGCGGAGCAAATGCGATATTCTCTCTTGATAAGGCAAATGTCGAGGTAAACAATGTCAGCATCAGCACCACAGGCAACAGCTCCCGTGGGGTTTATGCGACCTACGGTGGAGTGATAACAGCCGATCATCTTGATATCACGACCACAGGCGCTCACTGTGCACCTATCGCAACTGACCGCGGCGGCGGATATGTTACCGTAAGGAATTCAAAGTTCAACTCCTCCGGTGACGGCAGTCCGAACATCTATTCAACAGGCGAGATCGTTGCAGAAAACTGTGTGGGTATTTCGACGGGTTCGCAGGCAGCAGTTATCGAGGGCAAAAACTCTATCACCATGACAAACTGTAATTTCACAGTAAGCGGCAGCGGCAACAATGGCATTATGCTCTATCAGAGTATGTCCGGCGACGCTGCGGATTCGGATGCGACCGCCTCTGTATCAACGCTGACCATGATGAACACCACTATTACCAGCGAGCTTGACGGACCTATGTTCTATATCACCAATACAAGCTCTGTTATCAACCTGAACGGCGGCAATACCCTGGCTGCAAAATCAGGCGACCTTGTATCAGCCGGCACAGGAAGATGGGGCAGGGATGGCTCCAACGGCGGCAAGCTGACGCTCAATATTTCAGGAGAAAGCTACAAAGACAGCATCACAGCCGATAATATCAGCTCTGTCACAGTCAATCTTTCAAACGGAGCAGAATATTCAGGAACAACAAACGGGAGCGTGACAATCGGATAAGAATACAAAATCCCGACACTGATGTCAGATTTGAAACTGATGGCAGTGTCGGGGATTTTCATTTATCATTATTCTATATCAAAGCACAAATAATCAAACCAATGGGCATTTCCGACAGGATATGCTCATTATTTATATGTAATATAACATATATAAAACTATTGACACGATGTCAGAATACGTGTATCATAAACTTAATGACACGGTGTCAGAATAAACAAAGAAGGAATGAACGTTATGTCAAAAGGATCACCGGAGCTGACAGCAGCAAGAAAAGAAGAAATTATCAATGCCTGTGAAGAACTGTATAAGACCATGAGCTTCAAGGAAATAACCCTCAAAGAGATCGGAAATGTAACATCATTCACACGAACATCTATATATAACTATTTTCAGACGAAGGAAGAAATATTCCTTGCGCTGTTTGAGCGTGAATATGACCGATGGAACGAAAGCCTTTCGGCAATCCTTGAGAACAATGATAGTCTGACAAAGAGAGAAATAGCCGAAAAAATAGCGGAGTCACTGAGTGAGCGTGGACAGCTTCTCAAACTTCTTTCCACAAACCATTTCGATATGGAAGCGAACAGCCGCCCCGAAATTCTTACATCCTTCAAAAAAGCTTACGGTGCATCTATCAATAATATCAGCAGGCTGATTGAGAAGTTCTGTCCGGAAATGAGTGAAGATGATATCAGTAGATTTCTCTATACGTTTTTCCCGTTCATGTTCGGCATCTATCCATACACTTCTGTAACGGATAAACAGCGAAAAGCAATGGAAGAAGGCGAAATTGGCTATGTATATCATTCCGTTTACGAGCTGACATATTCCTGTCTTTGCAGGCTGCTCGGCGCGGAACAAAAATAAATAACGGAGGGTTTATCTATGAGTAAAGTATTGGTAGCATATTTCAGCGCAAGCGGAGTGACGGCAAAAGCAGCAGCAAAGCTTGCCAAGGCAGCAGGTGCTGACCTGTTTGAGATCGTTCCGGAACAGGCGTACACAAAGGCTGACCTTAAGTGGCAGGACAAAAACAGCCGCAGCTCAGTCGAAATGAACGACAGAAGCAGCCGCCCTGCCATCAAGTCAAAAGTTGAGAGCATGGAACAGTATAGTGTTGTTTTCGTGGGCTTTCCTGTCTGGTGGTATCGTGAGCCGTCGATCATAGACACATTCATGGAAAGCTATGATTTTACAGGAAAGACAGTAGTTCCCTTTTGTACTTCGGGCGGCAGCGGGCTCGGCTCAACAAGCAGCAATTTACAGGCTCTCGCAAAGGGCGCAAAGGTCATTGAGGGCAAAAGGCTCTCATTTATGACAACAGAAGGCTCATTGAAAAAATGGGTCGAAGAAATCATCTGAGGAGGATATATGATGTTTAGTAATAGTATCACATTATCAAACGGTGTTTCAGTTCCGCAGCTCGCTCTCGGCACATGGCTCATTGACGACGATAAGGTCGGAGCTGCTGTCAGATCAGCCATAGAGATCGGCTACACTCACATTGACACTGCTCAGGCTTATGCAAACGAGCATGGCGTCGGTGAAGGCATCAGAAGCAGTGGTGTCAGCCGTGACAAAATATTTGTTACTACAAAGGTTGCAGCCGAGCATAAGGATTACAAGTCTGCATCCGAAGGAATCGACGGGTCACTCAAAAGGCTGGGACTTGACTATATAGACCTGATGATCATACACAGTCCTCAGCCCTGGCTTGAAGTCAATCAGTCCGAGGACAGATATTTTAAAGGCAATATGGAAGCATGGGGAGCACTTACAGATGCCTACAAAGCAGGAAAGATCAGAGCGATAGGCGTATCCAATTTCCTTCAGGAGGACATTGACAATCTTATGAATCATGCGGAAATCAAGCCTATGGTCAATCAGGTGCTTTGTCATATAGCGAACACTCCGCTTGATCTTATCAATTATTGCACAGAAAAAGGCATTGTTATGGAGGCATACAGTCCTGTTGCTCACGGTGAAGCTCTGAAAATTCCTGCTATTTTAGAAATGGCTAAAAAATACGGTGTATCCGTTCCACAGCTTTGCATCCGCTATGACATTCAGCTTGGCATGATTGTTTTGCCAAAGACTGCGAATCCCGGGCACATGAAAACCAACGCAGATGTTGAGTTCGTTATATCCGATGAGGATATGGAAGCACTTAAACACATCGAACGTATCAAGGATTACGGTGATTCAAGCTTTTTACTGTCTACGGCGGCAAGCTCAAGGGCTATTCCGGCAAACCGGGAAGCGAAAAAGTTTAATTGTTAGGTGGCAGTCATGAGTATTACAATCAATCTGTATGATACAGGAAAGAACGGAAACGCAAGAAGGTTTGCAAAGGAAATGGAAGAAACCGGAACTGTATCCGTTACTGATACATCATAATATATTGTATATATTTTTGTCAATATAAAACAGC
>CACYCN010000092.1 GCA_902772895.1 uncultured Ruminococcus sp. | reverse complement strand
CGGATAGGAAGATAGAAAAAAGCGGAAAGCCGCCAAGACCGATCTCAAACAGAAGGCTAGTCATTTCTCTTCTGATCAAGCTTTCGGTCATCATGGCTGTGGTATGGCTGATATTAACATTCGTAGTAGGTATCAGCATCAACTACGGTAACCAAATGCACCCTGCCATCAATGACGGCGATCTTGTGATCTCGTTCAAGCTTCAGGGGGTTTATCTGAATGCGGCGATTCTTTACAGACAGGACGGAAAGACACGCACAGGCAGAGTCATCGGTCTGAAAGGCGATGTGATAGATATTTCCTCAAATGGTGAATTATTTATCAATAACGCAGCTGCCTCTGAGGATATCTTTTATCCCACGTACAAGGCGGAAGGCTCAGACGTCCGGTTTCCCTATACGGTAGGGGAGGGCGAGGCGTTTATTCTTAACGACTTCAGAGAGGACACCGATGACAGCAGGAGTTTCGGAACGGTAGATCTGGGGGATATTGACGGACCTGTCATACTGATTCTGCGGCGCAGGAATTTTTAGCGGCAGATAACTACCAATGCAAACCTATGATACCGATATTCGGCAAAACGTTTCAGAAGGTTACGGATTATTTCCGACGGGAGACGTTGGGCAGAAGAACGGTATGGAATAGGTGCAGATAGAAATTATTCATTTCTTGAACACAAAGGAGGAAAACGTATGAAAAGAAAACTTTCCACACTGATGGTAATGCTGTTAACAGTCGCACTGCTTTTCAGCGCTACCGACATCTCCGCATCAGCGGCAACGTCATATGCGTCAATCGGCGGTTCAACGTCGTTTGTCAAGAACCTTGTCGTTAATGCAGACGCCAATATTCCGGACGTCACTTTTGCCTATTCCGTCAGAAGAGGAACCGGTAAAGCGGCAACCGCCGAAACCATTGAGATACTGGTATCAGATTCGAGCGGAGGAACTATCGGTTCTGCCGAATTTACCAACGCAGACACGGCAAATACGATTCCGGGTCTTCCCACCGACACGGATCCGTCAACCCCGACCCCGGGCAAAAAATACGCTCAGAAAATCGTTACCGTTACCTTCCCGGCAACGTCATTCACCAAGCCCGGTGTATACAGATATGAGATCACCGAAACAAACGGCGGTCTGCCGGGTGTCACTTATGACAGGGTTGCGACCCGTTATCTGGACGTTTTTGTTGTTGCGGACGATGACGATGTGCTTTCCGTTGACAGTTACGTTCTTCGCAATACCGAATCGCTCATCAATACCGACGGTTTCTATGCGACTGCCCCTGACGAAAAGAGCGCGGGCTACACGAACTTGCTCACGCAGTATTCCTTTGATTTCAGCAAGACCATCGCAGGAAATCAGGGTGATAAGAACAGGAGATTCGATTTTACGCTGAATATTTCGGGCGCCAACCCCGGTACCTATCCCGTAGTCACCAACGATGTAACGGGCAATCCGACTTCTATCACGGTTGGAATCAACGGAACCGCCAGCGCTGAGTATGCGCTGACCAACGGCAGTACCGTTCAGATTATCGGCCTTAACAAGGATGCCGTCTGCACGGTAACGGAGGATGCCGATGACTATACTCCCACACATGCTCTTGACGGCGGCGAAGCCGTATCGGGCAGCAGTTCAGGAGCCATTACTCTGGCTAACAGTAACCATAGTGTTGCGTTTACGAATACCCGTACCGGAATCATCCCCACCGGTGTGATTATGACAATTGCACCCTTTGCGGCAGGCTTGCTCGTGTTCGGAGCGATTTTTGTATGGATCGTTATCAGAAGAAAAAGACGTACATACTGATTGTCAGTGGATCAGGGTCGTCTGAAACATGACCCGACACAGGGGGTTAAGCAGATTGGCTGATGTGAAACGCTCTGCTTAATCCCTTTTATACAAGTATGGATTCCGCTGAGCGGATGAAGTCACCCTCTCGGAAACGCAGCGTTCCGATTATCTGTGATACGGAATGTCAGGTGAGACAATGTTACGAAAAAGCATGATTCTTGCGCATAAGAGTATCGATTATACGGTCGGGATCGTGTCATTGGTGCTGTTTCTGATATGCCTGTACGCTATGATAGACGCCTGTCATGTTTATGAAGGCGCAAACGATTCCGGCATACTGAAATACAAGCCTGCCATAGGCAATACCGGAATTCTGCGTGAACTGTCCGAGGATTGCATCGCATGGCTTACGGTTGACGACACGAAGATCGACTACCCCGTGATGCAGGGGAAAACCAACAGAGATTATCTTAACAAGGACCCATACGGTGCATTTTCACTCTCGGGCAGTATTTTTCTTGACAGCAGAAACGACAGATACTTTGGCGACGGATACTCGATGATCTACGGTCATCATATGGAGTACGGTGTCATGTTCGGGTCACTGGACGGTTTTGCCGACAAGGACTATTTCGATTCCCACAGGACCGGCAGACTGACCGTTATTAACGGAACGGAATACAGGATCCGTTTTTTTGCTTCGTGCAAAGCGCCGGCAACCGAGACGTTGATTTTTGACCCGTCGGAAACCGATAAAGGAGCGCTGCTGTCCTATCTGGAGAGGAATGCGCTTGTCTATGATCCGGAGAAAGTCAGCGTGGAGGCAAAGGTGATAGCGCTGTCGACCTGTCAATCCGCCGAAAGCTACGAGAGAATCATTGTTTTCGGGACGCTGACGGATATCCGATAGAATATATCATGAACTTTGGCATTAAATGCGGCAAAAGCAAGGGCAGGGATGAGTGATGAAGAGATTACTGACAATATACATGATCGTATTGCTGATAGCCGGTGTGACCGGTCTGACTGCCTCTGCCTATCATTATGAACCCGTGAAGGCGCAAATCGAAGTGCAGGTCAAACTTGGCGGTAGGGTAACGATCATCCCTGACAGCGGAAGTCCTGTTCCCGCAAAAACGGAACGGGAGATTCGGGACGGTGAGACCGGAAGGTTTGACATCGATTTTACATCGCCGGGAGTTTACGGCTACACGGTCAGGAATCTGCCTGATGACAGAGACCTGATATTTGATAAAACAGTGTACCGGATAGAGGCTTATGTTGACGATGAGGAGGGGGAGCTTGTATTGACGCTTGTCATCTCAAAGGGAGAGGAAAAATACGGTTCTGATACCAATCACCTGCTGTTTGTCAACACCATGCCCGGTACAGAACCCTCTGCTATGGGAGTTCACGGAATATCACTATGACGACGGCACTCCGAACTATTACTATGAACTGTATAACCCGTATTCGCATCAATACCTGGCGCCACAGCTGCGGGACGGTCAGACGCTTTCCGACAGTAAGATCGGCATCAATATGCCCGGCAGACGGTGCGGCGATTATTACACCGACATTCTGGCATGGGACACCCCTTATTATGCGTATGCGGGTCTGATAT
>CACYCN010000091.1 GCA_902772895.1 uncultured Ruminococcus sp. | reverse complement strand
CAATTCATTGTTGATATAACTAAAACAAGTGCAGCTTCCTCTGACAGCGTACTCCGACAGGAATAATTCCGGGATTCCGTCGCTGTCCACATCAAATAGTTCAAATGTGGGATTAGAAACGGAATTATCATTTTCCATGTAATAGATCATTTTCTCCTGATAAGCAGTCTTCCATTCGGCTGTTGTGGAAGGCTTTTCTGTTGATGCTTCTGCCTTTGAGGTCTCTTCCAGAGAACTTTCTTCAACGGAAGTCTCTTTTCGGGAGGTTTCTTCGGTGGAGGACTCTTTTCGGGAGGTTTCTTCCCTGGAAGATTCCTGTGTGCGCTGTACAACGGTTACAGGAAAGGTTGTCGTTTGATCTTCGAAATATATCGTGATGATTTTGATGCCTGGTGTGGAGGAATCTAACGTGCTGCCGTGACATTGATCGGTAACGTCTTTCGTGGAACCGTCAGTGTATGTTGCCGTAACGATCAGTCCGAAAAAATTGATGTTCTCTCCGATGTAGTAGCTGGTCTTGGCTGGAGGACGGGTAATCGAAATGGAAGAGAGCTTCTTTGATGATGCGCTGGATTCCTGCTTGGAAGACTCTTGTTTGGAAGATTCCTGCTTGGAGGATTCCTGCTTGGAGGATTCCTGCTTGGAGGACTCTTGCTTGGAAGACTCCTGTTTGGAAGATTCCTCAGCGGTTGTTTCGGATCGGGACGTTCCGGAAGAGGAATTTTCATCGAGCGCCGCAGCGGAACTTTCGCCGGAGGCTTCACGGATGGCCAGCAGTTCGTCCCATTTTTGCTTGAGCATTGCACTGGCAGTGATTTCATAGCCCTGTTGGAGTGTCAGGATCGCATTGCTTTCGTCGCCTTTTCCCAGATAGGCTTCACTGAGCAGGAGATACAGATCGGGATTGTTGGGATCAATCTCAATGGCTTTTTTCAGCGCTCTGATGGCTTCATCGTACTGCTCTTCGGAAAGATATTTTTCACCTAAGGAAATCTGATGATCCAGATCATTGTTTTCGCTATTCCGGGAGAAAATCAGTATTAACGTTACAGCCCCGGCAATCAGTACGGCGCATACGATGGCAATGATAACAATGAGTTTCCCTTTCCGGGGATTCTTTGACTTTGCAGGGGCGGGAGATTTCTCTTTTATTGCCGTAACAGGATGGTCCGGAGCGGGAGGCGGCATGGAAACAGAGACCGGAATTTCCGTGGATTCTTCCGGCGGAACCGTGGGGGAAACGGTATCTGGTTTTGTTTCGGGTTTTGTTTCGGATTCAGGGGTTGGTGTCACGGACTGGTATTGGGTGCCGCAGTGTGGACAGACTGCAAATGTTTCGTCATAGGCGGCGCCGCATTTCGGACAGTTTACCATCATTCAGTCTCCTTTCTGTCGTCTTGCCTTCGGCAGACAGGCAAGAAATGTTCATGGTCTTTTTACGCATTCCTTATCTATGATATCTGACGGTTACCATTTGGCAAGTTCTGTGTCAATGGTTGTTTCGTTGAGGTCACATTTCCGACCTGCTTCATACCACTTCATCGCATCAAAAACGGCTTTTTCTGTTTCATATTCTCCTTTGGTGACTTCTTTGTCGTCGATGGTGTATCTTTCGTTTCCTGAGCCGGCTGATGTGAATAAGCTTTCTTTCCTGGCAAAGCCGGAAGCATCTTTTTGATAGTATGTATAATACCATCCGCCCATGCCGCCGCTTTCCGTATAAAGCAGTCCCTGTTCCTGACAGACTCTGAGAATTCCATAAATGCCACTGGGGCCTTCTGTCAGTGATCCGTTGACATAACTATAGCACTGACATTTTAATATATGAAGTATGCCTTCTGATAAAAATAATTCCGGTATGCCGTCACTGTCAATGTCCAGTAACTCAAACTTTGCGCTGCCGCTGTCTACCATGGACTGATTTTTCTCGATGAATTCATGGATTTTTTCTTGATAGGCGGTTTTCCATCCATCTGCTGAGGGTTCTGATGAGCTTTCGGAAGCGTTTGCCGCATTCCGGGCAGTTCTGAATTCCTGATAGCTGAAAAAGAATTCTATATAATCCGCCAGACCGTTGCCAAAGGAAAGATAAAGATCACCGTTTTCATTGATGTATTTCTTTTGGACATTTTCCGGAATATCTGTGTTGATCCCCGGATATGTCATATACCGGAATCCGGAATCAAAGTATTGCTGGTTGATATAATCATAATCCATACCCTTTTTTGTGACATTTCCGTTGGCATCCGTTTCTTGATGATAGATTTTGCAATATGCGTAGGCGAGCATGGAATTCAGATCCTGGTTCAGTTCCTCTTCGGTGATTCCGGAATAAGACAGCAGTTCACTGTTGGTGAGCTGTTTTTTGGTTTTCAGATCAAAATGATAGCAGTAGTTATGATTGAGACCAATGCCGCTTAAATCGGCTTTGACAACCAGAGAAAGCACGTTTTGATAGCCGTGGATTTCGTAGGAGGGAACATAGACAATTTCACCGTGGGAATTGAGTTCGAATTTG
>CACYCN010000090.1 GCA_902772895.1 uncultured Ruminococcus sp. | reverse complement strand
GTTCTGCGTCTGAACCAGTACACGGAGTCCGGCAGATGAAATATAATCCACGTCGGTAAAGTCAAGAATGATATCTTTGACAGAATCGGGGAGCTGATCAATCGCTGCCTTCAGTTCAGGTGAGGTATTGGTATCGATCTTTCCCAGGGGTGCAAGGATAAAGGTGCTTCCGTAAGAATTAATATTGATGGTCATTTTTACAGCCTCCATTATTTTTTCAGTTTAACATAAGCATATTTTTTTTTTTTTTTTTTCAGGAATATCATGCTGATGATCAGCGAAAATGCTTCCGTGACGGCCCATGACATCCACATACCGTTTTCTCCGAACAGCCACGAAAGCAGAAACAGCATTCCCGTCAGAATCACGAGTGTTCTGAGAATGGACAGAAATGCGGAAATGCCTCCGTTGGAGAAAGCAGTGAATAATCCTGATGCAAAGGAATTAAAGCCGACAAACAGTGCGGCAGGGATCGCAAATAAGAAACCTTTCATTGTCAGATCGTAAATAGCCGTTCCTTTTGTAAAGAACAAGCCGACGATTGGTTCACGGAACAGGAAGAAAAGGGATGACAGCACAACGGAAAGAATCGCTGTCCAGAGCATGCTCAGTTTAAAAACCTTTGCCCGCATTTCTTTGTTGCCTGTTCCGTAATGGTAAGAAAATACCGGCGCTACCGCCATGGAAAACCCCATGAATACGGCAATGATGACAAACTGGAAATACAGCACGACAGAAAGTGCGGATTGTCCGATTTCGCCCTGATAGCGGAAGATGATATGGTTCATGAACAGAGCCGTGACGCCGCCTGCCAGATTTGAGATCATTTCTGAAGAGCCGTTGAAACAGATAAAGCCGATCTCTTTGAATCTGATTCCGGTTAAGCCTATGTGATATTTACTTTTTCCGATAGGCGAATAGTAATAAATCGCATAGAAGATCGTAACCGCATAACCGATGACAGTCGCAAAAGCCGCTCCGCTGATACCCCAATGAAATACAGCCATGAACAGCCAGTCCAGTACGCAGTTGAGTACGCCGCCGATGATCAGCAGAACGGCTGCTAAAACAGACCGGCCTTCTCCGATGAGCATCACACCTAAAGCCATTTGCAGCATGATGACAGGGCCTGCCGCTGAGAGTATGGTATAGTACGGTCTGAGATATTCCACATTGATCTCGGATGCTCCCAGCCATACCATGATGGTTTCACGGAAGATCAGACATATGGCCGCTAATAAAACGGAAACTATCATGGAAAAAATGATGGTCTCAGAGAATACACGGTCAGCTTCTTTCTTTTTTCCTTCGCCGATCAGCTTGATAACCACCGCATTGCCGCCTGTACCAAGCATGATGCCGGCGGCTACAAACAAGGAAAGAATAGGATAGAAAAGATTGACCGCTGCGATGGAAATTTCTCCGACTTCAGGCGTACCAACGAATTTCTCGATGAACATACCGTCCACCAGCTGATAAACAGCCACGAATACTAATGCGAATATGGACGGTATGGCAAACTTCATCAGGGAAAAGAATCCGAAATTCTGTCCGAGCTGTTTATCATCCTCTTTAACAGAATCGGCGGTCTTTGTTATTTCATCCACAAGATAAAGAAGCTCCTTTCATTCACCTTGTTCAGTATCTTTTTCAGAGCCTTCTTTACGGTTGCCTCTTCGTCATCACAAAGTGAAAGAAGCACTTCGGTGGCGGCAACAAAAATATTGCTGAATCGTTCCATGCTTTCTCTCTTATAGCGTGACGCAGCATAGTCAAGAACCAGCTCCAAGCCGCCTTTTCCGTCAAGGATCTGCACATCAAGGATATTTTCGGCAGCTGGTGTATTCTGTCGTACATCGATGGTATCGATATTCAGCTCGTCCATTTCTCCGCCTGCATCACGGATGTCCTCTTGATAGAGGAAACAGAGCATATCGTCATCAACGGCGGATTTGCCAAGTGTCGTGTAAGGATAGCTGTTGTGAGCGATGCCCTCAGAAAGCCGTCTCTGAACGTCAGCATAGAGATCTTTTATCAGCAGATCCTTGCGCAGATGAACGGCAACAGGAAGATCATTCAACAGCAGACCGATGGTATTCATCTTTGACAGATCATCTCTACCGTTGTAAGTCCAGGAGATCTTGATGTCATTCTTTTTATTGTAGATCGCAACGGAAAGCATGGAAACAAGAGAGAAGAAAGCATTTCTTGTTACTTTATACTTTTCTTCAACCGCCTTCATTGCTTCTTCATTTTTGCTCAGACCGACGCTCAGCTGTGCAAGGGTATTTTCTCTGACTTCAAAGTCAACCTGAGGACGGGTGGAGAATTCGCCGTCATAATGTTCTTCAAAGTACTTTTTATCCTCAAGATAACGATTGCTCTTCATAGCTTCTTCGCGGTCAACAATCATCATATAGTAGTAGTCGCGTTCGAGTTCCATGTCATAATATGCCTTAATGATATCCGCAAAAATGACCTGGAATGAAGTACCGTCAAATACAGTGTGATGAACGTCAAAGAAAGCATAGCCTGCTTCTTCCGTCTCAAATACTCTCAGACGATAAAGTCTTGAATTGATGATGCGGAAGGGCTTGACAAGAGAATCCTTCAGAGTCTGGAATTCCTTTTCTGTCATTTTTTCCACGGTGAGCTTTTCAGCCATTTCAGGGTGATATTCCTGAACGATCTCTCCGTCCTTATTAAAGACGAATTTTGTTGTCAGCGCCGGATGAGCCAGCACTACCTTTTCAAGTGCCTGTGCCATCTTTTCAGGAGCAAACTGCTCTTTGTCAAACCGGAGCATGGTAAAGAGATTGAGCATGGTAGACATAGGCGTATACATCTGATAATCTATCATGTAAGTCTGATAAGGTGTCAGAGAATGAGATTGCTTTCTGCCTCTTTCATCACGTTCTTCATTGGATTCTTCCAACCCGTTGGGATATTTTCTGTTATAAATTTCAGCGATCTTTTCGGGGGTATGACCCGCAAAGATGTCGGATGCAGACAGACCTTTGATCTTTGACTCTACAAGTACATCCATAGAGGCAAGTGAATCGCCGCCCAACTGATAGAAGTCATCATGAATACCTACACGCTGAATTTTCAGAACCTTTGCAAAAGCATTACATAATGCGGTTTCCAGTTCGTTGCGGGGAGCTACATAGTCATCCATGTAATCCTCAACATTGGGGGCAGGAAGAGCCTTTCTGTCCATTTTTCCGGTTGCCTTCAAAGGAACCTCGTCAATATGTATAAAGTAGGAGGGGAGCATATAATACGGAAGATACTGCTCCATAGCCTTCCTTGTCTTGTCAAAATCTACCTTGAGCTTTTTGTCAAGATAGTAAACAGCGATAAATACTCTGTTACCGTCATCAAAAATCTTTGCGGCAGCCCATTCGATGCCAAGTACTTTTTTCGCCACTTC
>CACYCN010000089.1 GCA_902772895.1 uncultured Ruminococcus sp. | reverse complement strand
TAAGAGGTGACAAAAATGCCGGCGATTATTTCACATTACTTATTGGAAGAAAGAGTATATCGGATATTATGCGATCTGCGTCCGGAGCTGAAGATCAATCATTGCGCTATGATCTGGGGAGCATCGGGTCCGGATTTCTTTTTCTGTCATCGGCTGCTGCCGCTTTCCAATCAGAAGAGTCTGAGACAATACGGAACTCAGATGCATAATGAACCTGCGGAAATACTGCTGAACTATCTGGTAAGTTATGCCCGTTATTATGAAGATGATATTGTGATGAGTTATGTTTTGGGATTTATCACGCATTATGCGTTTGATTCAACGGCACATCCTTTTGTGTTGTACTACGCCGATCAGATGTCGTATCAGAAGCCTAAAAAGCATATCTCAATCTGTCATAATGAACTGGAAGCTCATCTGGATTCCTTGTTTTTGCGGCGTGAGCGTGGACAAAAAGTGTCAGAATTCTATATCCCGTCTGCCGCACCCCTGGATCGGAAAGTTAATCAGGCAATTGCAGATGCTATGCAGGCATACTTTATGTGGAAATACAGGAAAAGTGTCTATGCGTCAGAAATCGTAAGAGCTCAGAAGGACTGGCATTATGGTCTGGCAGTATTGAATGACCGTACCGGCGCAAAATACCGGCTTGTCAGAGGACTGGAAAAACAGATCGGACTCAAACCGCTGGCATCGCCGTTTTTTCGTCGGAATTATCCGTCTGTGAAGGCGGATTATGCTAATCTGCATCATCATACGTGGTTTTCTGAGATCGATCAGAAAGAGTATCAGGATAGCTTTTTTGATCTTGCTTTGCAGGCGGAGGAAATGTCTGTTCAATTGATCTCGGAAATCTTATGTGATAAGAAACTTACCCATGAACAATGTTTCAGAAGTTTCTCAGGTCATCAATAATTCTTTCCTGAAAACCTGTGTCGTTTTTCGCATGACGGCAACGGAAGGAATTTTCAGGTAAAAGTTCTGTCACTTCCGAAAACGTTTTATTTCGTTTTATTTGTCATTTTCATGAATAACATGAAGCAAGGCGCATGACTATCTGTTCTGATAGTTCATGCGCCTGTTTTGCCATCATTATTTTGATCATTAAGCCGGTCAGATCGTGTCAGAGTAACTGAATATCTTGGAAATCAGTGTTGTGAGAACCGTAAACACACAGGTCTGGGGGCTTATGCTCCCCAAATTAAGTTTCGTCGATTTTGAGGAGATAGAGCTTGTCGTGAATGGTGAAGCCGGATTTTTTCCAGAGAGCCATAGCGGCAGCGTTGCCGACATGGGTGTAGAGGACAGGCATTTTTTCACATTCGAGAATACGGTTAATGATGTATTTGCACATGGTGAAACCGATGCCCTTACGGCGTTCCTCTTTCAGCACGGCAATGGATTTGATACGGATGAAATCATCCGTGTGACCGCCGATAACGGCATTGGCAATCATCTTGCCGTTCTGAACGTAGGCATAGAGCTGGGTGTTCAGATATTCATTGACTTTGCGGTCAAATTTGTCGTGCCAGCGGAATTCGTCCATGCAGGCACGGTAAAAGTCAGTGACCAGTTTGACATGATCGGGATTGTTTTTGTCAATATGGATAATTTCAGGGTCTGTTTCTTCGTCAAATTTCTTGCCCTTGTATTTAAAAATGGCAAGAGAAAATTCGTCTTTGACAACATAGTCGAAGTCGGATGTCGCAATGGCATAAAGATCGGAAAAATTATCGGAAATCTCCTGCTTGACGTAGATCTCAACTTTGGGAATGTTCTGATCTCTCAGAAAACGACAGATATCAATCAGTTTGGGGGTGTCGTTCTTGATAACGGTAGAGGTCCAGATCCATACCCGGTTGCCTTTCAGGGGCAGCATTAAAATGGAATTTTTATGATCCGTATAAATCATACTGCTGTTGTCATAACGGGCCGATTCGATCGAGTTGAACAAAAGAGCGTCGGCTTTGTATTCGGCAGTATTGAAGATGGCGTCATCGCCGTTGATCTTGTCAAAAATGGTAGCCATAATTCTTTCCTCCGTAAATGTGCATCAGTAATGGCGGCGGCCGGGAGTCTCTTACAAAAAATTGTGAGTTTTTGACGACTGCCGCAAGTAAAAGAACTGTAATTTTGTCTTTTTGAATGATATTTTTCAACCTATATTGTATCTTATCTTGCGCAGTTTTTCAATATATAAAAATAAAAAAATGCCGAATTTCTAAGACTTGACAGAATTTGACGAGCGATTCCTGGAATTACTGGAAAGAGATGGATAACAGACGGTAAAATAACAGCGGCGGACAGGAACATCTGCCGGTAATTCCCAAAACAATCGGAATTTCGGTCAGGGAAATCCGTTTTCAAATATTTGGTTCTTACTATCATTATTTGTTCATTACGACTTTTTTCGAAAGGGGGTTTCCTTTCCCAAAAACTCGCCGGACAAAATTGATTTCTATGGATTTCGGTGGTTGATGATTTACAAATTGATCGGGAGTGTGGTATAATAAAATACAGTAAAAAAGTAGGTGGTATTATGGCGGAAAAAAGTAAAATCAGAAATTTCAGTATTATTGCACATATCGATCACGGCAAATCAACACTGGCGGATCGTATTCTGGAACAGACCCAGTCAGTTGCGGTGCGTGATATGGAAGATCAGCTTCTGGATAATATGGATCTGGAGCGGGAAAGAGGAATCACTATCAAGGCACATGCCGTAACTCTTGTGTATCATGCCGATGACGGTGAGGACTATATCTTTAATCTCATTGATACGCCCGGTCATGTGGACTTTAACTATGAAGTATCCCGTTCACTGGCAGCGTGTGAAGGTGCGGTGCTGGTAGTGGATGCTTCACAGGGAATTGAAGCGCAGACGCTTGCCAATACGTATCTGGCGTTGGATGCCGGTCTGGAAATTGTTCCGGTGATCAATAAGATTGACCTGCCGAGCGCTGATCCCGACAGAGTCAAGAAAGAAATTGAGGATGTCATCGGGCTTCCGGCAGAGGATGCGCCCTGTGTTTCGGCAAAGGTCGGACTCAATATCCATGATGTCATGGAAGAAATCGTGAAACAGGTGCCGCCTCCTGAGGGTGATGACGATAAACCGCTCCAGGCACTGATTTTTGATTCCTATTATGACAGCTATAAAGGTGTTATTATCTATGTCCGTCTGAAGGAAGGGTCACTTCATGTCGGTGATACGATCCGTCTGATGGCAACCGGTAAGGAATTTACGGTAGTGGAATGCGGCTTTATGCGCGCTACCAGTCTGGAACCGGCTCAGGCGCTTTATGCCGGAGAAGTCGGTTATATTGCGGCATCTATCAAGACCGTCAGTGACGCTCGTGTCGGCGATACCGTAACCCTCAGTACCAATCCGGCACCGGAACCGCTTCCCGGTTATCGTGCCGTACAGCCTATGGTATTCTGCGGTATTTATCCTGCGGACGGCGCCAAATATCCGGATCTTCGGGAAGCTTTGGAAAAGCTGGAACTGAACGATGCGGCCCTGTCCTTTGAACCGGAAACTTCGGTTGCTTTAGGATTTGGATTCCGGTGCGGCTTTCTGGGTCTGCTGCATATGGAGATCATTCAGGAACGATTGGAGCGTGAATATAATCTGGATCTGATCACCACGGCGCCCAGTGTTATTTTCCGGATTACCAAGACGGACGGAACCGTCGAAATGATCGATAATCCGACGAATTATCCTGATCCCGGACTGATTGCCAAATCAGAAGAACCGGTAACGGAAGCGCATATTTATTCTCCGTCGGAATATGTCGGTAATATTATGGATCTTTGTCAGGATCGTCGTGGCGTTTTCAAGGACATGACATATATTGATTCAGACCGTGTTGATATTCATTATATGCTGCCGTTGGCAGAGATAGTGTATGACTTTTTTGATACGTTAAAATCCCGCACAAAGGGTTATGCCTCTTTTGATTATGAAGTATCGGGATATGAGGAATCAAAGTTAGTCAAACTGGATATCATGCTCAACGGAGATGTGGTAGATGCTTTGTCGTTTATTATTCATGCGGATAAGGCCTATCCCCGTGCCAGAAAAATGGCGGAGAAACTGAAGGAAAAGATTCCCCGTCAGCTTTTTGAGGTACCGATTCAGGCGTGTATCGGCGGCAAGATCATTGCCCGTGAGACGGTCAAAGCAATGCGTAAGGATGTTCTTGCCAAGTGTTACGGCGGTGACATTACCCGTAAGAAGAAACTGCTTGAAAAGCAAAAGGAAGGTAAAAAACGTATGCGTCAGCTTGGTACGGTCGAAGTTCCCCAGGAAGCTTTTATGGCGGTTCTCAAACTGGATACATAATGGGATTCGGGGCGCTGCCCCCGGAACCGGTGTGATTGCGCTCCGGTTCTATAGGGACAGACGGTTTTGTACCGTATCGATCATAAAATGAGGAAAGGGGGATCGGAGGAGAGAGGTTTTCAGAGTATCCTCCGGAACTTTACAATGAAAAAGTTGATTTTAGTATACGGCTTCGAAGAGGAAAGATTATCCCGGCTGAAAAGAGCAGCGGCTCCGCTTCGGTTTACGATCAAAACGGTTCAGCAGAGTGACTATGGTCAGAAATTAGGATATCTGATTGGTGCGGAAGGCTATGAATCGTCTCCTTCGGAACAGACGGAAATCATTGATGAAATGCTTCTGATGAGCGGTTTCACCAGTGCGGATATTGATATGCTTCTGATGGCAATGCGTAAGCATGGCGTAGGTCGTGTAGCGTTGAAAGCAGTGGTCACACCAACAAATATTGACTGGAACAGTATCGAATTATACCATGCGGTGAAAGAAGACCATGAGGCTATGACCGGCAGGAAAAATTCCTGACCGGATCATGGTTGCTGTAAAGTGAGAAAGTCTTACAATCTGATCGCCGGAGCCATGATTCGGTATGGCATTGAATTGAGGGAATCATGTATTATGTATATATGATGCGATGTGAAGATCGGTCGATCTATACGGGCATTACGACGGATGTGAGAAGAAGATTGACGGAACATCAGAAAGCGTCAGGGAAAGGTGCCAGATATACAAGGAGCAGAAAAGTGACAGAAGTATTGGCAGTCTGGCAATGTGCGGATCGTTCAAAAGCGTCCCGTCTGGAATATGCTATCAAGACGCTGACCAAAATACGGAAAGAACAACTTGTCACAGATGGCGATCTTTCCGTTTGTAAAGACAGAATTGACACAGAAGATTATCGGAAGATTTCAGAGCAGGCACAGTCGGATGGTGAACAGGGTTGAGTATTGACGAAATTTTGAAAAAATATTATGGCTATTCGTCTTTCCGGGAAGGGCAGAGAGAAATTATGGAACAGCTTTTATCCGGAGGCGATGTATTGTCGATTATGCCGACGGGTTCCGGAAAATCATTATGTTATCAGATTCCGGCATTAGCATTACCGGGAATCACACTGGTGATCTCACCGCTGATTTCTCTGATGCAGGATCAGGTAAGAGCATTGATTGCCATGGGCGTAAGAGCCGCATATCTTAACAGCTCCCTGACACCAAGACAGATGGAACTTGCTACAGCGAATGCTGCCAAAGGAATTTATAAGATCATCTATGTTGCGCCGGAACGTCTGGAAACACCAAAATTCCGGCAATTTGCGCAGAATGCGGCAATTTCCTTGATTGCGGTGGATGAAGCCCATTGTATTTCACAATGGGGACATGATTTTCGTCCGAGCTATACGAAGATTGCCGATTTTTTACAGTGTCTGCCGGGCAGACCGACAGTGGCAGCGTTTACTGCTACTGCAACGGATATTGTCCGGAAAGATATTATCCGGCAGCTGAGATTGCAGAAACCGATGGTTGTGGTAAAGGGATTTGACCGTGAAAATTTGTTTCTGGGAATTAATAAACCGATTAATCGGATGGAATTTTTGCTTCAATATCTCAGTAAACATCGGGATCAGTCAGGAATTATCTATTGCGGAACCAGAAAAACTGTGGAAGAAGTTGCGCACCAACTATCGGAAAACGGGTTTTCCGCACTGCCGTATCATGGCGGTATGAGCGATGCGGACAGATTTCATCATCAGAATGAATTTATCTATGACCGTACTTCGATTATTGTCGCTACCAATGCGTTCGGAATGGGAATTGATAAACCGAATGTTCGTTTTGTGATTCATTTCCAGATGCCTCAGAATCTGGAAGAATACTACCAGCAGGCCGGCAGAGCAGGACGTGACGGAGAACCTTCAGAATGTCTGCTGCTCTACAGCGCCAGAGATATCAAGATGAATGAATTTCTGATCCGGAAAAGCGTCGCGCAGGAATTTCTTTCCGCAGAGGAACAGGATAAGCTCATAGAGCTGGAAATGGAAAAGCTCAAGTTAATGACATTCTATGCAACGTCAAAAACCGTTTGTCTGCGAAAACGGATACTGTCCTATTTCGGGGAATATTACTCTCCCCCTTGTCACCGCTGCAGTGTCTGTCTTAAGACGGAATGGCAGCTTACCGAACCGGATCGTGTCAGTCAGACGCCGTCCCGTAATAAAACCGTTAATCAGGAACTGGCACCGGAAGATCAGGCTTTATTCGAAAAACTGAGACTCTGTCGGAAAGAACTGGCAATCCGTGCCTCTGTGCCGACTTTTGTGGTATTGAATGATGCAACTCTGCGGCAACTTGCAGCCGTTAAACCACAAAAGCTTAGTGAACTGGGTAATATCAGTGGTTTTGGTGAAGTGAAAATCAAACGTTACGGACAGATTTTTCTGGATGTTATCGCAAAGGATCAGAAGGAACAGCGATAATACATTTTGTATAATATCTGTCGAATATACAAAATGAAATAAACTTATACAAATAGTATATAATACAAAATGTATAATAAGTAAATTAAAATATACATATCGGATAATATCTGTTAATATTACAATTTGTATAAAGCAATAAACGGAAATAACGAAAATATACAATCTGTATATTGAAATAAAAATATACGATTAGTAATTTGGTGATGGTATGAATCAGGAAATCAGAGAGAAACTGGAATCTTTACGTGAAAAAGAATATGCGGAATTTTCGTGCAAAATCATTCCCGGAGCCGGAAAGGTATTAGGAATCCGGATGCCGGTTTTGAGGAAACTGGCGAAAGAACTGGCACTTGAGCAGGGAGAAAGTGTTTTAACGGATGAGGAAGACATTTATTATGAAGAAGTCATGATTCGTGGACTGGTGATCGGTTATCTGAAAACGGATAGTTCCACTCTTGTTCGTTATGTGACAGATTTTATTCCCAGAATCCATAATTGGGCGGTATGTGATGCCTTTTGCAGTAATCTGAAGCGGGTGAAAAAAGATAAAGAGCGGTTTTGGGAGCTGATCGGTCCCTATGCCCGGTCGGAACAGGAATTTGAACAGCGTTTTGCGGCGGTGATGCTTTTGGCACATTTTGTCAATGCAGAGGATATTGAGAAAACGCTGCATCTGCTTACGGTTATTCCGACGGAACATTATTATTCTTCGATGGGAGTTGCCTGGGCGGTAGCGGAATGTTTTCTGAAATTTCCGGAAGAAACGGAAGTTTATTTTGTCAGGGAAAACTGGGATTCTGCCACCCGTAAACGGATTCTGCGGAAAATTTGCGATTCCTACCGGGTCAGTCAGGAAGTGAAAGAGCGTCTGAAAGAAAAATTCCGATTATTATAATATACGAATTGTATATTAACTATTGGTTATACAAATTGTAAATTAACTTAATAATTACAAATTGTATAATATACATAATGTATAATATACTGATGATGATTGCTATACATTACGTATTGTTTTTAATTATATTACAATCTGTATAGTATAGGAGGGGAAGTATGACACGAGAAACGGCTCGAAGAAAAATCAAAGGGTTTCCATGGAAATTACAGTCGATAGCGATGAAGGATATTGAAGAACGGGATTATGTCAGTATAGAGATCGTGCCGGTATTTGAAATGGAGAGCGGTTATTATCAGATGACGGTGAATTATAAAATTCATTTGGAGGATGGAGATATTTTCGGAAAAGCTCTGAGTCTGGATGAATTTATCAAGATGCATCAGGCAGCTGACAGGGGAGAAGTTTTCCGTATTATGTACCTGAAAAATGCCAGAATCATTGTAGAAATTGAGGAAAGAGATCTGTAATATACAAATGGTAATAATATTCTGAAATCTACAATTCGTATATTTATTGTAAACGTTTGACACGACGGGTACAGGGACTGCGTCCCTGCCGAGGGTTCCAAAGGGCGAGAAGCCCCTTGGTGGGATTCGGAGG
>CACYCN010000088.1 GCA_902772895.1 uncultured Ruminococcus sp. | reverse complement strand
AGTGCTTTGATCAGATCCTTCCCCAAAAATCTTCTTTTGAGCTGTGAGGAAAAATCTATGAAGTTTGATAAAAATGATACGCTGGCCATCAAGGGACTGGCGATTCTGTTTATGATCCAGCATCATAACTTCTGTTCCTTTGAACGGTTTGCTTCCTTCGAGGTAACATTTCTGCCGTTTGATGCGGCAGGGGTGGTCACCTTCTCGAATTTCCTGAAAATCTGTGTCGGAATGTATGTTTTTCTCAGCGGCTACGGACTGACGTTTTCCCTGAAAAAATACAGTCCGGAATATCGCCTTTCGGGCATACAATACCGGGATTTTATTTTCCGTCGGCTGTTTAAGCTCATGGCGGGATTCTGGGCGATCTATCTGATTTTCTTTACGGTTTCCATGATCGTCAATCTGCGTCCGACAAATATCTATTATGCCAAGGGTGACGGTTTTACCGGGACAATTGCGATGCTGATTGATCTGTCCGGACTTGCCTATCTGTTCGGCACTCCGACGATCAATGGTACCTGGTGGTATATGACCCTTGCCATTTTCATTATCATTATTACGCCGTTTCTGGCAAGACTCAGTAAAAAATACGGTATCTTTCTTGCAATGCTGCTATGCATCTTTATTCCGCGGCTCATTACCTTCGGTGTACAGTTTTCCGTGGATGCCAGTGCGAATATTTCCCGCTGGTTCTTTGCGATTCTCTTAGGCATTGCCTGCGCACAGTATGACGTATTTGCCAGAGTAAAGGGATTCCGGTGGCTGAAAAAGCCGTTCTGGGATAAACTGCTGAAACTGTTTGTCTATACCGGTATTCTGGTACTGCTCTATTTTGCCAGAATCGTTCTTCACGAAAAGGGTTATTCCTCCATCGCTTATGAACTGACGGATAATATCATTCCCATGTATGTTGTCTACTATTGTTACGAATTTCTGACGGATATTCCCGGTCTGCGGAAGGTGCTGATCTTTGTCGGGAAACATTCCATGAATATCTTCCTGCTGCATACTTTTATCCGTCTGTATCTGCTGCAGGATCTGATGTATTCCGTCAATTATTTCCTGCTTATCACCTTATTTGTTCTGGTGACATCACTTGCTATTTCTGTGGTGATCGAACTGCTGAAAAAAGTGACACGATGGAATAAGCTGGTTAACTATGTCGATCAAAAAATCGCCGCAAGGCTTTCGGAAAGGAATATGCAAAATGGATAATACCCTTAATCAATCGCTTTTTTCCGTTGTGCTCTATACTTCCAATGAAGATTATCATCTGACGCTGGAAAGCCTGCTGGCACAGGAAGAGTTTGATCTCCATCATATCTTTTTGATTCTGATGAAAGGAGAGTTCTCTCCGGCAGAAGAAGTCCTTGCCCCTTGTTTTCAACAGTTCGGCAGTGTTTATGTCAGTGAAAAAACCTATGATACCGAACAGACGGCGTATCAGGCTGCCGGGAAACATATCCGTGGACAGTATTTTCTGTTAGCGGAATGCGGTTCTGTTTTCAGTCCTCTGACATTTGCCGGTGTGAGTAATGAATTTGAACTATCCGGCGGCGCTTTATCCGTCATTACGCTGCGCAGCGCTTCCACTCACCAGAATGCTTCCGAAATCAGAGAAGCGCTGAAAGGAAAATATAGTGTTGCCGATCTTAACGAACGGTATACCATTCCGTTGATGTTCCTTTCCAATTGCTTTTTCAGTACCCGGCTGACTTTGAAAACGGATTATCCGATCCTGCAGCGTGAACCGTATGAATCGGCGGTGCTGATGGGACTTTTTGAACAGACACAGGCCTTTCGGGTCATGCGCAGCCGTGCTATTACCGTGTCACCTTATGCCGGCGGCAGATATGTGTTTGAATTCTTTGAGGATTTCCGCGGCAATGAAGAAGCGGTACGGAATTTCTTTACCCGTTTCGTGGATGATACCCTGCAGCATTATCGGAAAACCATGGGCTTTATTCCGAAATATGTGCAGAATAATATTCTGTCGTTCCTGAAATGGACATTTACGGCGCCCAGTGCTGAAAATATTTTCGGTCCGGTTTTCACGGTCGAAGATTACAAAGCCTATTTACAAAATCTGCTTACTGACATCGATGATACGGTGATCAATAACAGTGATCTGCAGCTGATGCATAAATATCTGCTGTATTCCCTGAAATATCACGGCGTTGAAAGAACCGTCCTTACTCCCAATAATAAAAAACTGTTCTTTGAGAATACCAAACTCTGTGATATGAACAATAATCTGATGACCATTGAGTTTGTTACCCTGACACATAATCAGCTGATCCTCCAGGGAAGAACCAAATTTATCGGCTGTACAAGAGAGGATTTTTCCGTCTATGCTCTGGTCAATGGGGAAGATAAGGTGTTTGCCGAAGATATTCATCATCAGTATGATTCCCGGATCTGGGAAGAGACGATTTACGGCGGTTTCTCTTTTACACTGACTTTTGACCTGAGCCGATATTCCGATGTGATGATTGAACTGTACAGTCTGCATCAGGGAGATGCTGTCAAACGTATCAATATCCGTTTCGGAAAGTTCTCGCCGCTGGCATCCAATGTCAGTGAAGGATATTATTATGCCGATCACCGTATGATGACTTTCAATGCCAATTCCGGTACGATTTCGGTGGTTCCGGCAAGCGGTTTTTCCCATTTCAGAAAGGAACTGCGGTATCTGCGTTATCTGAGACGGGCGCATAACGACTATGCTTCTCATGCCTATCTCGCCCGGATTCTCTATCATATCACGAAACCGTTCTATCGGAAACCCATCTGGCTTGTCTCCGACCGTATCAATAAGGGCGACGATAACGGAGAAGCCTTATTCAAGTATCTGCAGACCGTCAATAATAAGAAAATCAAGGTCTATTTTGTCATCGACCGCAACTGTGAAGAAGGCAAGCGTATGGCAAAAATCGGTAAGACCATTTCTACCGGCTCCAAAAAACATAAAATGCATCATCTCAGAGCCGCTTATGTCATTTCCTCTCAGGGAAATAATCCGGTTGTCAATCCGCTTCTGGGCGGCAATATTTATTATCGTGACATTCTCTGTAAGATGCGTTTTGTTTTCCTGCAGCATGGCGTCACAAAGGATGATATCTCTTCCTGGCTGAATCTCTATAACCGGAATATGTTCGGATTTGTGGTTACGACGAATCAGGAATATCAGTCCGTTTTTGATTATGACTATTTCTATACCCCGGAACATGTCTGGCTGACCGGTATGCCCCGGAATGACCTGCTGTATCATGATGAGAAAAAGTATATTACGATCATGCCTACCTGGCGGAAATCATTGATGGTAAAGCCTGATCCGGTAACGGGTATCTGGCAGATCAAGGAGGATTTCAAGGAAAGCCGTTACTTTAATTTCTATAATTCCCTGCTGAACAGTGAGCGCCTGATCAAGGCGGCAAAAGAATATGGCTATACCGTCTGCTATAAGCCGCATCCGAATATTGAGCCGTATATGGATCTGTTTGATCATAACGATGAGGTCTATTATTTTGAACCGACCAAGACTTATCGGGAAATCTTCGCCGAAACCGATCTGCTTCTGACAGACTATTCCTCGGTAGCTTTCGACTTTGCTTATCTGCGTAAGCCTATTGTTTATGCGCAATTTGATAAAGAAGCGTTCTTCAGCGGTGAACATTCCTATACACAAGGCTATTTCGACTATGAACGTGACGGTTTCGGCGAGGTAACCTATGATCTCGAAAGTACCATTGACGCTTTGATCGACGGTATGAAACATCATTGTCAGCCTAAAGAGGAATATCTTAAACGTATTAACAATACTTTCGCTTTCAGCGATAAAAACTGCTGCCAGAGAGTTTATGAAAAACTCCTTGAGGCAAGTAAATGATCGTTTTGTATCAGCTTTTGGAAGAACCTGAAAAAGATACTTTGAAGTTGGCAGGTACGTTT
>CACYCN010000087.1 GCA_902772895.1 uncultured Ruminococcus sp. | reverse complement strand
CCGGTGTGCCCAACAGGAAGGAATAGTCCAGAGCTTTTCTTTTCTGGATGCCGCGCAGCTGACTGACCGCCAGGGTAGAACCGGAACGTGACAATCCCGGGAACAGTGCTGCGAAACACTGGGTACATCCGACGGCAACGGCATCAATAATCGTATAACGTTTACGGGGTTTCCGTCTGTATTTTTTACCGTTAATGATTTTAATTTCCGGTTTTTTACGGTTACCGAAGAAGAGCAGACAGCTGGTTGCGATCAGAGCGAGTCCGACAACGATAAAATAACCGTCCTTTGAGAAAAGATCCGCCAGATCTTTCAGTTTCATTCCGGTTCCGGGAATGGGCAGGAACAGCAGCACCAGAGGAACCAGACCGATGATAATCATCATTGCCATATTTTCTTCATCGGTCATCTGACTCCACCGGAACTGTTTCTTGAAAATCTTCACGATGATATTTTTCAGAGAGACCAGAAGTTTGATTACCAGTTTGATATACACTGCCAGTACAGCCGCCAGGGTACCGATATGCAGCATGACCGAGAAGAACAGATTATTTTCGCTCATACCGGAAATATGCTGACAAATGGTCAGATGACCGCTGCTGGATACCGGCAGGAATTCTGTCAGCCCCTGGATAATGCCTTGAAAGATTGCGTCAAAAAAATTCATATGCTATGTACCTCCAAAGGGATGCGGCAGAGTAACTCCGCCGCTTCATGTGATACGTTTCCATCGTACAGGGCGTCACTGTTCAGAAGGAAGCCCTGTTTGATAAGACCGGTTGAGAATGGTTTTCCGTTTCCGGTTTCCGGTGCGTTTTTTGTTAAGGGATAAGGTTTTCGGAGGAATATCCGAAAGGTGTTGATTTCGTATGGCAGAATGGCTGCCGGATCTTCTGACGGCAGTTTTGACTGTTTCAGGATGATCCTGAGCGATTCTGTGATATAGTGCGCTGATTGCGTCATTCAGGGTGCCGATATGATCGATGAGTCCTTCCTTTACGGCATCCTCACCGTCCAGGATTGTCCCCACATCCATGACCAGTTCATCCGTATTCATAGCCAGAGCATGATAGCGTTCGGCACTGATATGGGAATGAGCGGTAACAAAATCGGTAATGCGCTGCTGCATCCGCTGAAAATAGTCAAACGCCTGCGGAACACCGAGCATCAGACCGCTGATCCGGACAGGATGGATTGTCATTGTTGCCGAACGTGCGATAAACGATTCCTTTGCCGCCACCGCAATGGGAACACCGATAGAATGTCCTCCGCCGAGGACAAGTGAGACCACAGGTTTATTCATTCCGGCAAGCAGTTCGGCAATGGCAAGACCCGCTTCCACATCGCCGCCCACCGTATTGAGAATCAGCAGCAGACCGTCAATCACGGGATCCTGTTCTACCGCAACGATCTGTGGAATTATATGCTCATACTTAGTGGTTTTATTCTGAGGAGACAGAATATAATGACCTTCGATCTGACCGATAATCGACATACATTGTACGGTATAGATTCCGTTACCGGTCAGCAGAGAGCCGGTTGTCAATAACTGAGAAAGCAGGGAAGACCGGTTCTCTTCGGGAGAGGCCGGAAGATCACCTGTGGAAATTTCCCGGGAAGGGGAAAGAGTTTCATTCGAGAAGGGCATCTGTTTTCACCTCCGCTGTCATTCCAGATGACGATGCAGAAGCCGGCAGAGCGACAGAATCGGGATTGTCAGCAATCCCCATAAAAAGCTGTAAAGGGGACAAATCTGACCGCAGAAATTCCACCGTCGTCCGGAATAGTCCCAGACTTTCAGCTTGAGACAGTGATTGAAAACAAATCCCGAAAGAAATTCAATCCACGTAATCACCGTACAGCCTACAAGGCATTTGATTCGCAGACTGCAGGCATTGATTTTCAGGAAAATATGATATAAAACCGTCAGTCCGATACCGCCGGTCAATACCATAGACCAATGCGTATATTTCCGCCAGAGAATCTCTGTCAGTCCATACAGTACGCCGCCTGTCAGAAACAGGACGGCGCAGCAACGAAACCGCTTCTTCATCATCCTTCACCCACTGTTAGTATAAGCGGAAAATTTGTAATTATCCCTTATTCCGTGGCAATCACGACAGGACGGTTATGAAGAAGAAGGATCTGTTAAGTTGTAAGTTTGATTATTTTTTACGGCGAGTGATAATAAAATGAATGATAATGGCAGCTACAGCGACAAGGGCAGCTCCCAATAATATGTAGACAGGGAAATCATCCCGCTGATTCGGGTCCTTCGGCGCAGAGGGAGCGGTAGGCTGTAAAGGAGCGGAAGGAGCGGACGGATTTTCCGGATTCTCCAGAGACTGGTTAGGATCCGGCGGAACAGGCGGTCTCTGATAGGGATCGGAGACATCGGAGGGATGAGAAGCGTCCGGAGGAGTAGGCGGCTGTGATTTTTCGGGAGACGGGAGAGAAGATGCGCCCGACATATCGGCAGCAGAAGATTCGGAAGGTTCCGGAGAAGGTTCACGATCGGGATCAAGGTCATTGAGAATCAGTTCGGCAATGAGATGATGACCTGCCTTAGTAGGATGAATATCATTGATCTCT
>CACYCN010000086.1 GCA_902772895.1 uncultured Ruminococcus sp. | reverse complement strand
TATGGAAATGATACTTCAGCCTCTCAAAGCAGAACGTTTGCCATTTTCCGGCAAACAGCAGAATGCCAAGGGTAGACGACAATGATAACAGATAGCCGAGATCCGCAGCCGCATACGGATTCGGCAATACAATGATCAGGGCGGCAAGTCCCAGAGAATTCAAAGGATCCGGTTTCCTTCCAATGACGATTCCGAACAGTACCACCAGGTGCATCACACCGGCACGCACAACAGATGCCGAAAATCCCGTCACCATCATATAGAGCAAGACAAAAACCAGACAACATTTCACAGCCAGCCGACTTTTTCCCATGAATAGAGCCGACAATACCAGCATCAGAAACCATGTCAATACCGACAGATGAAATCCTGATACCGCTATGATATGTGAAACGCCGGAAACACGGATGGCATCAAGGTCTTCTTCGTATAAGGCGGAACGGTCTCCCGTCATCACGGCACTGACCAGAGAAGCTTCTCTTTCCGGCAGTTTTTCACCGATACATTCCTGCATCGCATTTCTGACCGAAAGTACATAATAGTATAGCGGTTTCTGTGCGACAGGCGTCACATGAACCGGTTGATTCCTGTCAATACTACCGCTGAGCAGAATTCCCTTTGCGGTCTGGTATAACCGTTCGGCAGAAGAAAAATGCACCGTCATTTCCACTCTGTCATACAAATCAGCCTTCAGCTTCCATTCAGAACTGACAATGATTTTCGTATCGGTAATACGGTCACCGTCTTCTGTAACAATTTCCTCCGCATCAAGCGTATAATAGATTTTCCCGTATTTTTCATAAGGCAGATCGGAGATTCTTCCGATGACATCTGCCGTTTCCCCTCTGGCAAGGGCAGCGGGTTCTGTTTTCCAGCCGGTATAAAGCGTAAAAGACAGTGCTGCCGCTGCCACCGTCAGACAAATTGCCGGGATAATGCCCGTTCTGCGGAGCATTGCCGATTTCAGTGACACAAACAGCAGGATCACGGCGATACAGCCCATCAATACCGCCGTATTTTTTCCTAAGAACACAGCCGTCAGCAGTGTTGTCAGAAAAGAAAAGCCTATCACTGCAAAGGGTCGCTTCATACCGATTCCACCCTCTCTTCTGAACACTCACCTTCCGATCAACACAGGATATCCGATAACTGTCGGAAAAGTCACTCTCATACGATCCTGTATTGCACGGAACCCAACATGAGCGCAGGCTTTTTCTCAGCACATTTCGAGTTTCAGCGGCTGACCGCCCAGCAGATGGAAATGAAGATGGAAAACCGTCTGACCGGCATCCTTACCGCAGTTAGTAACGACACGATAGCCGCTTTCCGCAATGCCCAGTTCTTTGGCAAGCTGAGCAGCCACTTCATAGATATGAGAAATCACGGCGCTGTTTTCGGCAGTGACATCGTTGACGGAAGCAATATGCTGTTTCGGAACAATGAGTACATGAACCGGCGCCATAGGGTTGATGTCATAGAAAGCATAAACCGTTTCATCTTCATACACTTTCTTGGAAGGAATTTCTCCGTTGATAATTTTACAAAATAAACATTCCATAATACGATCTCCTTTTCAATTCAAACTGATTTTATCTGATACATACATTTTGTCTTACTGCGCATCCTGCAGCAGTTCTTCGGCATAATCCAGGGTAGCTTTGGTAATCTCGACACCGCCGATGATTCTGGCAACCTCATCACGTCTGCCTTCATGGGTCAGCTTTTCCACAACCGTATAGGTCTTTCCGTCACGGACGGACTTGCTGATTTTGAAATGATGATTGGCAAGAGCGGCGATCTGCGCCTGATGGGTCACACAAAGCACCTGACGGCTGCGGCTGACCTCTCTGAGCTTGAAACCGACCTTTTGTGAAGCGCTGCCGCTGATACCGGTATCCACTTCGTCAAAGATCAGTGTATCAATTTCATCCTGATCGGCAAGAACGTTTTTGATGGCAAGCATCATTCGGGACAATTCACCGCCGGAAGCAATCTTGGCTACCGGTTTGGGCGCTTCACCGGGATTCGTGGAAATGAGAATTTCGATGTCATCACAGCCGAACCGGTTCAGCTCACAAGGATCCTGACGGATCACAAGTTCCACATTCGGCATATCCAGAAACGTCATTTCCTCTTTGACACGCCGGGAAAACTGTTCTCCAATGGTCCTCCGCTTTTCGGATAATGCCTTGGCAAGAGCAGTGGCTTTTTCACGGGCATTTTCACAGTCTATCCGCAGCGCTTCACGGTTTTCCTCATATTTCTGCAGATAATCCAGTTCTTCCCTTGCCTGACGGAGAAATTCCAGCATTTCCTCGATGGTCGGACCATACTTTCTGCCCAATTTATGAATCAGGTCAATACGATCCTCGATCTCGTCAGGATTCTCCGCATCACTTTCGGCTTCTTCAAAAAGATTCATGATCTCGCCGCAGCAGTCTTCCAGTTCATACACGGCATTTTTCAGCCGTCCGGAAAGAGCTTCTGTCTCGGGCAACACATCGGTCAGTGAACCGATCTCATCACAGGCGGAATCGAGGGATGCAATGGCACCGTCCGTTTCGTCATCGCCGTTGAGGTAGCTTTTGGCGGCGGAAAGTGCCGAGAGAATCTTCTCTTTATTCTCGATCATTCTGCGCTGTTCCAGCAAATCCTCATATTCACCGACAGTCAGATCGGCAGCTTCCAGTTCATCGACCTGATAACTCAGCAGATCGATTTTACGTTCCCGTTCCGCCTCATCCGACTCTGACTTCTTCCATTTGGTATGAAGTTCCCGGTACTGCTGAAACACCGCACGATATGCTTCCACTTCGGCTGTCAGATCACCCAGTTTATCAATATAATTGATATGCAGCTCCGGCGACATCAGCTCATAGCTTTCATGCTGACCATGAATGTTAATCAGATAGGTACCGACCGCTTTCAGGGTACTGACAGAAGCCGGTCTGCCGTTGATACGGCACTTGCCTTTCCCGGACAGATTGATTTCCCGCTGGATCAGCACGGAACCGTCCTCGGGTTCAAAACCGTTTTCACGCAGAACACTGACTGCCTGTTCCGAGGGATCCGTAAATTCGGCACTGACAAAGGCACTCTCACAGCCGTTGCGGATGAGTTCCCGGGAGGTACGGTTTCCCAAAACGGCATTGATGGAGTCGATAATAATTGACTTACCGGCACCGGTCTCACCTGTCAGCACATTCAGTCCCCTGTCAAAATCAATACTCGTCTTTTCGATGACAGCAATATTTTCAATATAGATATTCGTCAGCATATTGTTCCCTCACGGCATAAAATTATTTTGATTGGACATCAGCTTTTTGAGGTCAGACACCAGCGCAATGGATGCGGAATCCGCTCTGGTAGCGACAAAGATGGTGTCATCACCGGCGATCGTGCCAAGAACACCGGCTCTTGCGGTAGAATCCAGCGCCGCACAGACAGCCTGCGCCATTCCGGTCTGGGTCTTGATCACAACGATGGTATGGGCATAGTCCACACTGACCACGGCAGTGGCAAACAGATAGGAATGTGACTGCTGTTCTTCCCCTGCCGAGGTATCCACGGCATATTTATACGCGCCCTTATGGTCAAGAATCTTAATCAACCGCATTTCTTTGATATCTCTCGAAACCGTCGCCTGTGTGACATGAAAACCGTCCGCTTTCAGCATTTCCAGCATTTCCGACTGTGTTTCGATATCGTGTTCTCTGATCAGTTCCAGAATTCTGGTCTGTCTTCTGGTTTTCAAGACTGTTGTCCCCTTTCCGTAAATTTATCCTGCAGCACCCGGTAGAATGATCTGTCCTTCAGCCGGATGAATTCCGTATCGATTTCCGCTTCCGCAATCAGGATCCGGTCGCTGCGGTCAATGACTACCGTTCTGGCGCCGTCCACCGTCAGAAATACCTGTGTATCATCATCGCAGGAAGCACTCACGGCAATCTCCGAGTAATGACTGAACAGAACGGGCCGTGCAAACAGAGAATGTGAACATACCGGCGTCATCAGAATACATTTCATGGTAGGTTCTACAACAGGTCCTCCGGCAGCCAGCGAATAAGCGCTCGAACCGGTCGGCGTTGAAAAAATCAGACCATCCGCCCGGTAATGACAGATATATCCCTGATCGGCAACCAGTGAAACGTCAATATCGATCAGGCGTGACAGGGAGCCCCGTGAAATCACCGCATCATTCATTGCATAATAAGTTCGTTCTGCCTGTCCTGTCTGGTGCAGGATCTTCAGCATCATACGGTGTTCGATGGCATAGTCACCTACCAGCAGCCGATCCAGCATCGACAGTTCATCACTTTCCAGTTCCGCCGCAAATCCCAGACGTCCCATATTGATACCCAACAGGGGCTTATGGAAAAACGAAGCATGAAATGCCGCATGAATGATCGTGCCGTCTCCGCCGACCGTCAGAATCATCTCCGCTTTTTCACATAATTCGTCATGGTTCAGACAGTACTGCACCGGAAGCTGTTCGAACGAAGAACGCAGTGCCTCCGCCAGATAAACCTCCACACCCTTTTCCGTCAGATGACGGATCACCGCCAAAGTGGTTTCATAGGCGCCTTTTTTTGTCAGATTGGGAATGATCGCTATCTTCTGCATACACTTCATTATCATGATCCTGTCCTCTCCGGTATTCTGCCGTCATTTATCAAGTTCCCGGTGGGATGCTTCTACCAAGGTTTCTATCTCACAATTTCCCAGTGTCTGCGGGTCATCCGACTTACGCAGATGAATCAGGTATTCGATATTGCCCTCCGGTCCCTTGATGGGAGAATAATCCATTCC
>CACYCN010000085.1 GCA_902772895.1 uncultured Ruminococcus sp. | reverse complement strand
TTCTCGCGAATTACCGCAAAGCGGACAATTAATCATCTTCAACAACCTCCTTCCGGAAGACAGTCCGGATTATTATGTATGATAACCCATTGCACAGCCAATCCGACCTGCTGCCGCAACAATCGGGATACTTTCTCACTTCACACGGCGCACGAATACCGTTCACCGAATGTTCTGTCAACATCGGGAACGGTAGGATGTCTCTTTTTCTTACTCTGCACGGAACAACCGGTCAGAGTTCGATCAGTTCCTTAGGAAGTGCGGCAAGATTCACGCAGCCGTCAGTGGTAACAACGACCATATCTTCAATTCTGACGCCGAATTTCCCGGGGAGATAGATACCCGGTTCAACCGTCACGACCATGCCGCTGCGCAGCATAAAATCACTGCCGGGAGAGACACTGGGATTTTCATGAATTTCCAGACCCACACCATGACCGGTAGAATGGCCGAAATAACCCTGATAACCGGCATGATCAATATAGCTGCGGCAGGCGTCATCCACAAAACCACAGGTCACGCCGTCTCTGACAGCAGCCAGACCGTTCTGCTGTGCCTGATAGACCGTCTGATAGACACGGCGCTGGGTATCATCCACCTTACCGAATGCAACGGTTCTAGTCATATCGCTATGATAACCGTCAACGGTGGCGCCGATATCGAACAGGACAAAATCGCCGTTTTTCACACGATGGTTACCGGGGACGCCATGCGGCATAGAGGTCTTGGCGCCTGTCAGTACAATCAGATCAAAAGAAACACTTTCCGCTTCTGCCCGGAGCATACGGAATTCCAGTTCCAGCGCCAGATCTTTTTCGGTCACGCCTTCTTTGATCAGCTTCATTGTTTCGGTAAGTGCCTCTTCCGTAATCCGTTGTGCCTTGCGCATCAGTTCGATTTCACAGGGTGTCTTGATGATCCGCATCTTACCGATGATCCGATCCAGTTCATCCGTTTTGACGGCGGAAACACCGACTTCCGCAAAAACAGCTTCGATCTTTGCGGCTTCATTGAGGGTAAACGCAGAACCTTCCAGCATAACGGTTCTGATCATATTGGCTGTCAGCAGTTCCTTGAGAGAATCGGACAGATTCCGGAAAGGAACCACGGTACAGTTTTTAGCCTGTTGAGCGGCTGCCTCCTGATAACGGGAATCCACCAGCAGAAACGCTTCCTTTCTCGTCACCAGCAGATAGCCGAGGGAAGAAACAAAACCGGTAAAATATCTTCTGTTCTCGTTAGAGATGATCAGCACGGCATCCGCACATTGCGGCATAAACATAGTCAATGTAGCAAGCAAACCTTCCATTTTGATTCTTCCTCTCTGTATTTTGTCAGATTTCGTCAGCAAACCAATGGAGTGCCAGACGATAGCTTTCCTTTCCGAACCCGGCAATGGAACCGATACAAACCGGAGCGATCACCGATTTATGTCTGAATTCATCACGGGCATGGATATTGGACATATGTGTTTCGATCACCGGAATCTGAATCGCTTCGATAGCATCACGCAGGGCATAGCTATAATGTGTCAATGCGCCGGCATTGATGATCACACCGTCTTTACAGCCATAAGCGGCATGGAGTTTATCGATGATATCGCCCTCATGATTGGACTGATAGATTTCCAGTTCGAGGCCGAGTTTTTCCGCACAGTTTCTGACATATTCATTGATACTTTCGGCAGTTTCCGTCCCATAGACGTGTTTGTCACGGATACCGACCATATTCAGATTCGGACCGAGGATAAACAGCAGTTTTTTCATACTTCCGGACTCCTTTCAGTTTGTTGTACCGATCCGATAGACCAGACCGATCTTTCTTTCCGCCAATTGTTTTTTTCCGGCCTCCAGAAATTGCACACCGGTTCGGGGATAAGGATACTTGACCACCAGTTCAATCCGGCAGCTTTCCGCCGTTTTGTCAGCGAACTGCTTCTGATAGTCCTTTTTCTCGTAATAGCGGACATAACTGTTCATTTTTTTCTGAATCAGCTTCATATGATCATAGTCATTATGCCAGTCGGTAGAATCGATCATCAGCAGTACCAGGGTACGGGTACTTTCTTCCCAACCGACTCCGTCAATGACATTCGGGTCACTGATTGCCATGATTATCTCCCTCATTCCAGAGCGTCAGTTTTTTTCTGACACCCACTTCCATTTTTCTTCTGATCCGGATCGTAATTCCATGTTCTTCCGACCGGGGCAGCAGTAAAATCGACTTCATACCTGCCAGATTTGCCCCCAGCACATCCGTATAGACCTGATCGCCCACCACCAACACCGACTGCGGCTTTTCTTTAAGTTTACGCTTGGCACGATTAAATCCGAAAGGAAACGGTTTCAGACTCATCGCCACACAATCCAGTCCTACACTGTCAGAAAACGGTTTGATCCGTTTCTTATAGTTATTGGAGCAGATCACAATATGGATCCCGAGACTTTTGATATGGTCGATCCACTCCTGCACACCCTCATACGGAATATGAGAAGTGGGCGGTGCCAGCGTATTATCGACATCCAGCAAAATTGCGTCCGTTTTCAGTTCCCTGAGCAGGGACGGCCTGATATCCGTCATCGACGCAAGAGCCACCGTTGGCATCAACAGGCTCATTTGATCACATCCTTCTATCATACAATCGGATCACTCTGACCGGATCAGCGATCCCGTCCGGAGCGGCTGTTCTTTTTGGCTTTAGGCAGTTCAATTTTAGGTTCATCGGGATTGCGGCGATACAGCACAAATTTTGATCCGATCACCTGCACGACCTCACTGCCGGTAGCGAGTGCCAACTGTTCCGCCGCCTCTCTGGGAGTCAGATCAGCGGTTTCCAGAACCTTACCCTTAATCAGTTCTCTTGCTTTCAGGGCATCATCCGCCTGTTTGGTAATCTGATCACTCATCCCGCCCTTACCGATCATGAGAATCGTATCCTCCGTCGTAGCCAGAGAGCGCAGAAACGCACGTTGTTTACTTGTCAGCATAATAGATTCCTTTCCTGATATACATAAGGGTGACCACAATACTGCGGTCACTCCCTGTTCCTTGATTTCCGGTTTTCAGCCTCTGAGCGTTTACTGTCAGTTGCCGTCAAATTTTTTACGGAGCAGCACAGACAGTTCTTTCAGAGCCTTACCACGATGGCTCATCACGTCCTTCTGATTATCACTGAGTTCCGCAAAAGTCTTATTTCCCTCGACAAAAAAGATCGGGTCATAGCCGAATCCGTTCTGACCTCTGGGGGCATAGCCGATGGTTCCCTCACAGCTGCCATGAGCAAACAGTTTTTCCCCGTTCGGGAAATAGCAGCAGATCACACACTCAAATCTGGCATTTCTGTCCGTACTGCCGGTTTCTCTGAGTTCAGAAAGCAATTTATCAATTTTTTCCTCATCAGTAGCATTCTCACCGGCATAACGTGCGGACATCACGCCCGGTCTTCCGTCAAGCGCGTCTACCACCAGACCCGAATCATCGGCAATGGCCGGCATTCCGGTTGCTTCACAGACAGCCTTTGCTTTCAGTTCCGCATTTTCCGCAAAGGTACTGCCGGTTTCTTCTACTTCAACAGATTCTTTTCCAAGCTGTTCCGCCGTTTTCGCATAAATATTCAACGGACTCAGAATCCGTTCCAGTTCCTTGATCTTCTTCTCATTCTGGGATGCAATTACAAATATCATACTAACCTCTCCTTATATGGGGCACTTCCCCAACCCCCGCCAAAGGCTCTGCCTTTGGAATCCGCCTTTTCAACGGCGGATGAAACATGTTGTTTATCTTTCAGATTTTGCCGTTTTCACCGCTTATTTTGAATGTCAGACACTGCGTTCGGCATATAAAACCATCATTACATGGTTTCATGAAGGAAGGATCACTCCCGACTCCCTGCATTAAGATTCGCCGCCGTTGATCCACTGTTTGAACCATTCTTCATCTCCGGGTGTTTCGGCAGCCGGAGTAGTACTCCAGTTATACTTATTCTTTCTTTTATTCTGTCTTTCCTGGGCACGTTTTTCTTTTTCCAGTTTTTCGGCCTGTTTGATTTTTTCCAGTTCCTCGGCAGAAGTTTTCTCTTCCGGCTGAGTTTCCGCAGCCGCTTCGGCTTCCGCAGCAGCCTCCGCATCGATCTGCGCCCAGATATCCGCCGTAGCCGGACGATGAACTTCTTCCGACTCCGGTACGGTCACGGTTTCTTCAGTCGTTTCCTCTTCACCGAAGTCCATATCCTCCGCACCGAACAAGGCTCTTGCAAACTGTTCCGGATCAAACGGCTGCAGGTCATCGATCTGCTCACCGACACCGATATATTTCACCGGTACATCCAGTTCCTCACGGATTGCCAGAACCACACCGCCCTTTGCCGTACCGTCCAGTTTCGTCAGCACAATACCGGTAATGCCGGCAGCACTTTTGAATTCCTTGGTCTGATTGACGGCATTCTGACCAGTTGTAGCGTCAAGTACCAGCAGCACTTCCTTATCGGCATCCTGCAGTTCACGGTCAATAATACGGTTGATTTTTTCCAGCTCAGCCATCAGATGACGTTTATTATGCAGTCTTCCGGCGGTATCAACGATAATAATATCCGTTCCTCTGGCCTTGGCAGCGGAAATGGCATCAAAGACCACGGCTGCCGGATCAGAACCTTCATTCTGTTTAATAATATCGGTGCCTGCCCGCTCGGCCCAGATCTGCAGCTGATCGATCGCAGCCGCACGGAAAGTATCGGCGGCTGCCATTGTCACTTTTTTCCCCTGACGGACGAAATTGGCCGCCATCTTACCGATAGTGGTAGTTTTACCGACGCCGTTGACACCGATTACCAGAATCACTGCCGGTTTGGTATCGACATGGAGTTCCTGACCGCCCTTGAGCATTTCGGTAATGACATCCGCCAACAGACCGTTAATACGTTTCGGATCCGTAATTCCTTCCTGCTTGACACGTTTACGCAGTTCATCACAGATTTTTTCCGCCGTATAGATACCGACGTCACCCATTACCAGAAGTTCTTCCAGTTGCTCAAACAGATCTTCATCAATTTTCGTAAAGGAATTCAGCATCGTACTGATCCGTCCGAAAATCGCATCTCTTGTTTTTTTCAGTCCTTCTTTGATCTTTTCAAAAAATCCCATATTCATTCCCCTCTGTTCCGTGACCCGTCCGTACCGGACAGATCGATGAACTCATTCCGCCGGGCGGAATGGTGAAATAGCGGATACTGCTCCGTGAAATACGGAGAAGACCCCGATTATGATTCCTGCAGCTGAGCTTCAATTTCACTGGCTCTCAGCTCCAGCAGTTTAGAGATACCTCTGTCCTGCATGGTCACGCCATACAGAACATCGGCTTCTTCCATCGTACCACGTCTGTGGGTAATGCAGATAAACTGCGTTTTATCATTCATTCTCCTGAGATACGAGGCAAAACGATAGACATTGACATCATCGAGTGCCGCTTCAATCTCATCCATCACGCAGAACGGCGACGGACTGACCTTCATGATCGCAAAATATAACGCAATCGCAACCAGTGCCTTTTCACCACCCGAAAGCAGTTCGATATGTGACACGATTTTTCCCGGCGGTTCCACCGAGATCTCAATACCGGTCGTCAGCACATTTTCAGGATCAGACAATGAAAGAGACGCCTTACCGCCTCCGAACAGTTCCACAAAGGTGGAAGAAAAATGCTGATTGATGAGATTAAACCGTTCAATAAAGATTTCTCTCATCTGTTTGGTCAGTTCTCCGATCAGTTTCATCAGTTCGGACTTGGATTTTTCCACATCACCGATCTGCACTTTAAGGAATTCATATCGTTCACTGACTTCTTTATATTCCTCGATTGCAGCGACATTCACACTGCCGAGAGATTTGATTTTTTGTTTCAGTTCTGCCAGTCTGCGCTGTGCCTTAGCGGGTTCCTCGATGGGAACGGCAACTTTTTCGGCTTCTCTCCTGGTAAGTTCATATTCTTCCCAGAGTTTGGCGGTAATTTCGTCATACTGTTTCTGAAGATTGGCACGGCGTTCTTCCAGTCTTGCCAGTTCTCCGCTGATATTTTCACGTTCGGAAGTTTTTTCCCGTTCCAGTTTTCGCAATTCAGAGGAACGTTTTTCCAGTTCGATCCGGTCCGCATTAAGAGATTCGATTTCCCTGCCGAGGGCAGCCGACTGATCGCTCAGAGAACGGATCTCCTTTTCCAGTAAGGTGATCGTATTCCGGATCTCGGTATTTTTCTCACGGAGGAGTTCTATCTCCCGCCGACTCTGACGGACACGTTCATCCGCATTCTGATACCGCAGTTTTGCCTGATCGATCTCACTCTGAGCCGCCGCCATATCTTTTTCAACGGCAAGAATCGCAATACGGGTTTCCTGAATTTTTTCTGCGATCCCCTCTCTTTTCCGGACATACTCATTCCGTGAACCGGACAGTACCTGTACCAGTTCCTCATTCCGGTGAATTTCCTCACAGTAGGCGTCATACTGTTTTCTTGACGCATTCATGGTTTCCTGCAGTTCCAAGCGTTTGGCAGCAGAAACTTCCTGTTCCCGTTTTGCCTCCTCAAAGGACTGTCCGATCGCATCAAGTTCACTTTTCCGCGCCTTGATTTCCGCCTCGATCTTAATTCTGTCCTCATTGATACCGGCAAGTTCTTTTCTGCCTTCTTCCAGCTGCTGAAGATCCGCCGAAAGTTCCTTTCGTTTATCCTGCCAGCAGTTTTTCTCAGCTTCGGCATTCCGGAGAATCTCCTGTGCCTGACGGCGGATGGTTTCGATTTCAGAAGCACGTCCCAACAGACCGGTATTTTTCGCCAGAGAACCGCCAGTCAGGGAACCGCCGGCATTGACAACCTGACCGTCCAGCGTCACAATGCGGAAACGGTAGGCATATTTCTTGGCAATTTCGACAGCCTTATCCAGATCACTCGCCACAACAATTCTGCCCAGCAAGTTGGACAGAATCCCCCGATAACATTCCTCACATGAACAAAGCTGTGAAGCGATACCGATAAAGCCGTCACATTTTTCCAGTCCCTGTTCATTGAGTTCCCGACCCTTGATCGTTGTCATAGGCAGGAAAGTAGCACGGCCGCCGTCCCGTTTTTTCAGAAAAGCGATGGCTTGTTTGGCATCCTGATCGGTTTCCGTCACGATATTCTGCATTGCGGCGCCCAGTGCGATTTCGATGGCGACGTTATACGCAGCGGGCGTCCTGATCACACGGGAAACAGGACCTCTGATACCTTTCAGACCATCCCGTTTGGCTTCCCGCATGACTAATTTTACACTATGTGTAAAACCTTCCAGATTGCGTTCCAGTTCTTCCAGCATTTTGGCTTTACGAAAAAGCTGTTCACTGTCAAGATAGAGCTGATCGGCTTTTCCTTTGATTGCCTCACACTCATCCTGTTTATCGCCGACAATACTTTCTTTCTGAACCAGTTCCTGATCGATCGTCTGATAATGTTCCTGACAATCGGTCAGCATGGCTTCATAATCCAGAATGATATTTTTCAGGGTTTGCATCTGTGACTGTCTTGCCCTGACGTTATTATCCAGTACATCCGCGCGGCTTGTCAGTTCATCCATCGAGGCAGTGGATGTCATATAGCGGACTTTTTCATCAGACGCCTTCATGGTCAGCCTGGTAATGATATCATTGAGTTCATCCAGTTTTTCACCGGAACGGCTTTCATCTCCCCGAAGGGATTCCAACGATTTCGAAAGTTTTTCCAGTTCCTGATTCTGTTCCTGAAGACGGATCCGGTTTGCTGCAATCAGCTTTTCTTTTTCCTTTATTTCTTTTGTAATCGTCACACCCGACTGCTCGGTCAGAGCAATATCGGAATTGATTCTTTCAATCGTATGTTCATTATGCAGAATATCGTTCTGCATCACAGAGAGCTGCGATTTTTTGGCAGCGGTCTGTTCATCCGTCAGAGAGATTTGTCGTCTGCGTTCATCCACCTGTGAAGAGAAACCGCTTTGTTTGACAAAGATCTGTTCACTCTCCGTTTCAATGGAATGAAGGATCTGTTCGGTATCCTCATACTGAGATTTGGCAACCGCTAATTTATCTTCCTGTTCTCTGAGCTGCAGGGAAGATTTTTCCAGTGTTTTAAGCCAGAGGGCAATTTCCAGACCACGTTTTTCCTGCGCATAGTCAAGATATGCCTTGGCTTTTTCGGACTGTACTTTCAGCGGTCCGACCCGTCCCTCCAATTCCGTCAGGATATCCCGCAGTCTGACGAGATTTTCTTCGGTCTTATCCAGTCTTCGTTCCGCTTCGGCTTTTTTATAGCGGAAGCGTGAAATACCGGCAGCTTCTTCAAAGATTTCCCTTCTGTCCTCGCTTTTGGTAGAAACGATGGAATCGATCTTACCCTGACCGATCATGGAATAGCCGTCCCGACCGAGTCCGGTATCCATAAACAGTTCATGGATATCCTGCAGCCGGACATTGGTATTATTGATCAGATATTCACTGTTGCCGGAACGATAGAAGCGTCTTGTCACAGAAACCTCATCACCGTCAAACTGCAGTGTTCTGTCGGAATTATCAATGGACAGTGTCACCTGTGCATAGCCGGTTTTCTTTCGCTGCTGTGTACCGTTGAAGATCACATCCTCCATCCTGGAACAGCGCAGAGATTTTGCCGACTGTTCTCCCAGTACCCAGCGGATCGCATCACTGATATTGCTTTTACCGCTGCCGTTAGGACCCACGACTGCCGTAATGCCATCGGTAAAATTGAGCTTTGTCTTATCAGGGAACGTCTTGAATCCCTGAACTTCCAGTGCTCTTAATCGCAAATTCTCACCTCCATAAAGGGGATTGCACCGACTGCCGCCGGTGCGCAAAGGCTCTGCCTTTGGAATCGCCGCCTGTTCAAAGGCGGACGAAGTATGATTATTTTGATGACAGGTCTAAAACGAAAGTGTTCAGTACATTTTCTGTCCGCATCGGACTTCATACTTACCCAGACGGATATCCTGTCTGACAATGGCTGTCACGCCCTGTTCCGAAAGCCGCTGTAAATTCTGACGTTTCTGACCGATCAGTCTTGACACCGACTTAGGATTGACATAGATTTCCGCCACACCGCTGACGATCCCTGCCTGCTGCAGCGCCTCTTTGGTATGACGATACATGATTTCACTCTCACACAATTCCCGGAAAGCAGGATGATAGGCACCTGCCGCCAGATTATCACGCAGACTGTCACTGTCATGCAGTCCCAGACGGATCACCGGAATCTGTTTTGATTCAAAATACTGCAGCAGATCGGCACAAAGGGGGACTGCCGTTTCCAATCCCATAGGCTCATAATCGCCCTTTTGGTATAATTCATACAGTTCGGTACCTTTCAATACCACTGTCGGATAAATCCGCACGGTATCCGGCTGCAGTTCTGCCAGTTGGCGGGCAGTAGCTCTGTCTGCCGCCTCACTGCTGCGATACAGCCCCGTCATCATCTGCAGTCCCAGAGAAAAACCCTGTTTCCGGATCAGATCTGACGCAATTTTCACATCCTCCGCCGTATGTCCCCGGCGATTTGCCGTCAGGACCTCATCCGACATACTCTGTGCGCCCAGTTCAATGGCGCTCACACCATACTGTTTCAGCAGCGTCAGCACTTCCGGATCAATCGCATCCGGTCTGGTAGAAATCCGGATCCCGGCAAACGAACCGTTCCTGACATAAGGCGCAGCCGCTTCCAGCAATTCGGTCATATACTGTCTGTCAATTGCGGTAAAGCTGCCGCCGAAGAAAGCGATCTCCGCTTTTCCGGTATAGCCGTTCAGACTGTCCATTGCCGTTTCCACAGCATTTCTGACATCTGCCGCCGCAGGCTGATACACCTGCCCCACGATTTCACGCTGGTTACAGAACGTACACGCATGAGGACAGCCGTTATGCGGTACAAATAACGCTACATTTGCATGTTTCAATATCCCATCAACTCCAAAGCTTCTCTTGCCGCCTGTTGTTCGGCTTCTTTTTTACTTCTGCCGCCGCCCTTGCCGATGACATTATTATTCAGATGCACTTCCACAAAGAAATGCTTGTCATGGTCAGGACCTTCTTCCCCGGTCAGAACATAGGATAAATGTTCTTCGGGATTCCGCTGGATAATTTCCTGCAAAGTGGTTTTATAATCCTTGAACGCTCTGGGTTTGGGGTTTTTGATCTCGGGTTCCACAAAGCGCAGGACAAATTTACGGGCATTTTCCATACCGCCGTCGAGATAGATCGAAGCGATAATTGCCTCAAAAGCATCTGCCAGAATGGAAGGTCTTTCATTTCCCTTCAGGTTACGTTCTCCTTTGCTGAGCTTCAGAAAGGATCCCACATCAAGTTCTTTGGAAAACCGGCAGAGACTCTTTTCACATACGAGCGCTGCCCGGAGCTTGGACAGTTCACCCTCCGGAAGATTCGGACAATTCCGGTAGATATAATCCGATACCACGATACTCAGTACGGCATCTCCAAGGAACTCCAGTCTTTCATTGCTTTTGACGCCATGTCTGACCTCGTTGGCATAGGAAGAATGGGTCAGTGCATTTTCAAGATAGGACAGATTTTTATAATGATATCCTATTCTTTTTTCAAGCTCCTTCATCGGTCTGTGTCCCCTTCTGCTTGGATTTCAGCTGCTGGATCTTATCGGCG
>CACYCN010000084.1 GCA_902772895.1 uncultured Ruminococcus sp. | reverse complement strand
TCCCTTCTCGGATGAACCGGGCTATGAACACGCTTATCGTACCGGTGATATCGTCCGTCTGCTCAGTGACGGTACGGCAGACTTTATCGGCAGAAATGACGGTCAGGTCAAGATCAGGGGCTTCCGGATCGAACTGAGCGAGGTCGAAGGAATTATCCGGAAATTCCCCGGTATCAAGGACGCTACCGTTCAGGCATTTGATGAAGCCGGCGGCGGAAAGTTTATTGCGGCTTATGTGGTCGCCGATGAACCTGTCGATGTTGACGCTCTGGGCGAGTTTATCAAGCGTGACAAACCTGCCTATATGGTTCCTGCCGTTACCATGCAGATCGAACGTATCCCCCTGAACCAGAACCAGAAGGTCAACAGACGCGCTCTGCCAAAACCCGAAATGAAGGCTCATACGGAAAGTACCGGTAATCGTCCGGCTGCCCCGCTCAATGTGCTGGAACAGGGGATCAAAGAAATCGTTGCCGGTGTGGTCGGTACCACAGACTTCGGTATTACCGATCTGTTTGTGGATCTGGGTCTGACTTCGATCTCCAGTATCCGTCTGGCCATGCTGATTTATGAAAAGTACCATGTGCAGATCAATGTCCGCAGTCTGGTGGCAAGCGGCAGTATTCAGTCTGTCGAAAACGAGATCCTGCAATCCCTTCTGACACAGGAGCCGGAACAGCCTGAATCTGTACCGGAAAAAGAACCCGATGCCGCTCAGTCATGCCGTCTCAGCTTTGCACAACAGGGCGTTTATACCGAGTGTATGGCGGATCCGGAATCCGTTCGATACAATATTCCGTTCGTTCTGAAGATTCCGGAAGGAATTACCGCCGAACAGCTTTCCGATGCCGTGATCAGGGTCATTGATGCCCATCCGTATATCCTGTGCCGCTTTGCTGCGGACAGTGATAACGAGATCATTCAGGAACCTATTCCCGATTGTCGGATTACAATTCCGGTTTCTGAAATGTCCGCTGAGGAATTTGAATCTTATCAAAAATCCTTTGTCCGTCCGTTTGATCTTTCCAAGGGTCCGTGTCTGCGGTTTGAGATCGTCAGAGCCGATGGATTATACTTACTGGCGGATATGCACCATCTCGTCAGTGACGGTGCTTCGATGAATCTGTTCTTCCAGCAGCTTTGTCAGGCGCTGGACGGTAAAGAACCTGAACAGGAACATTATAACTATTATGACTTTGCTTCTGAAGAGACGATCGATCCTCAGACAGAACAGTTCTTTGCGGATCAGATGGCGGATGTGGAAGAAGCCACTCAGCTGATTCCTGACGTTTTCGAAAAAGATATGCCCCATATCCAGAAGTTTGCGTCCGTTCCCACCAATATTGCCGCAGTGACTGAATTTGCCAGACAGAACCGTGTCACTCCTGCCGCTCTGTATCTGGCCGCCTGCTTCCTGACGTTCGGCCGCTTCCTCTATGAAGACACGGTATCGATCATTACCATTTCCAACGGCAGAAGCAATATGAAGGTCAGCAATACCATGGGAATGTTTGTCAATACCCTTCCGCTTGTCACAACACTGGATCATCAGGAAAAGACAGCCGATTTTATCAAACGGGTGTCACAGACCTTCTCCGATACCATCGCCAATGAAAACTATCCCTTTGCCCGTATTGCAGGAAAATATGACTTCCATCCCGCCGTTTCCTATGCTTACCAGATCGGCGTATTGAGTGAACTCCGTACCCGTTACGGTGTTCTTACTTCCGAAAGTCTCCATCCCGATGATGTGAAACTGCCGGTATCTGTCTTTATTGACGGTACCGCTGAAAACGCCAATATCCTGATCGCCTATGATTCCGCCATGTACAGCGAGGCAATGATGAATTCGCTCGCTTCCTGTATCGACAATGCCGTCAACGGTCTGATGACCTGCGAAACACTGTCCGATATCAGTATTACCAATGAACCCCAGTGGCAGGTACTTGACGGGTATAACCGTCCGTGGGATCTGGATTATGACAGAAATGACAGTGTTCTGACCGGCTTTAAGAAAGTGGCTGCAGAACTGCCTGATAAGACGGCAGCTGTCTTTAAAGAGAAATCCTTTACCTATCGGGAACTGGATGAACTCACCGATCAACTGGCAGCAAAAATCTATCAGATCGCCTGCCGGATTACCGGTAAGACCGATCTCAAAGAGGAAGTTGTTGCGATTATCCTCCCCAGAAATGAACAAACGATGATCCTGCCTCTCGCTGCGGTAAAAGCCGGTCTGGGCTATGAACCGCTCGATCCCAGTTATCCCCAGGAACGACTCAACTTCATGGTAAAGGATGCCAATGTTTGTCTGTTAATTGCCGATGATGATCTGCGTGATGTCGTAGACGAATATCAGGGTACCGTGGTTACCGTCAGTGAACTGTACAATATGGAAGACGCTGACGTTACCCCCGTTCCCCCTTCACCCGACAGCCTCTTTATCATGCTGTATACCTCGGGTTCTACGGGTACGCCTAAGGGCTGCCAGATCGAAAACGGTAATATTGTCGCTTATGCCTACGGTATGCGCAATACCTTCTATACCCGTAACGATAATGTTGCCGCCTATGCTTCATTCAGCTTTGATGTCAATATGGCAGACGTATTCTGTACACTGTTAGTGGGCGGTACCGTTCATCTTGTGCCGGAAGAGGTTCGGATGAATCTTGACAGTCTGGCTGCTTATTTTGACGAAGTCGGTATTACGACCCTGCTGCTGACAACTCAGGTCGGCGTTCAGTTCCTGCAGAACTATCCTAAGCTGAAAACCCTCAGACTGCTTGTCATGGGCGGTGAAAAACTGCCTGCCGTTGAACCATCCGGTATCAGCTATACCATCTCCAACGGCTATGGACCTACCGAAAACTGCTGCGGCGTCAGCATCTTCCCCATCAAGGAATGGGAGCCGAATATCCCGATCGGCAAACCGATCGCCACCAT
>CACYCN010000083.1 GCA_902772895.1 uncultured Ruminococcus sp. | reverse complement strand
TGATCACCTCTTTTTCAGTATATCATATCTATTCCTTTTTTTCGGTTACATGTTATTTACAATTTGTTTACTCATTCAAAAGCCCTGCAGAAATAGCGGATAAGTCTTGAAAATTCAGAAATAATATAGTATAATGGCAGTACTGAAATTTCAACAGGAAAGGACTTGTTCATTATGGCACAAATTACAAAGGACACCATCATCGGAGATATTCTTGATATTGACGAAACAACGGCTCCCATCTTTCTTTCGATCGGAATGCATTGTCTCGGATGCCCCGCATCCCGCGGCGAAACCGTAGAACAGGCTTGTATGGTTCACGGAGTTGACCCCGATGAACTGATCGCTAAAGTCAACGAGCACATCAAGGATAAATAATTTTCAACACTGCTTCCGATGGTGCGGTTCTGCTACCGTCGGAAGCAGTTCTTGCAAGCGGCCGTCTGCCGCTTTTTTCAGTTTTCGATTACTATCATGATACTGTCAGGAAAGGCGGAACAGCCTATGAATACACTTCATCTTGATCCCCGGTTAGCGCTTTGCGCTTCATTTGTCCGGAAGGATACCAGACTTGCCGATATCGGAACCGATCATGCCTATCTCCCGGTAAAACTTGCCTGTACCGGACAGATCCGCAGCGCCGTTGCCGCCGATATCCGACAGGGCCCGCTGGAAAATGCCAGACAGAATATCCTGCGGTTCGGCATGGAAGACAAAATCCGTACCCTGCTTTCTGACGGGCTGGATGAACTGCAGCCGGATGATGCGGATGATATTGTCATGGCAGGCATGGGCGGGGAACTGATCGCCCGTCTGATTGCACGGACTCCCTGGCTCCGTGACTCACAAAAGCATCTGATCCTTCAACCTATGACAAGAGCGTCAGAACTGCGGGGATGGCTCTGTGAAAACGGATTCCGGATCCTCGACGAAAAAGCCTGTATGGCCGGTAAGAAATGCTACAGCGTCATGCTGTGGGTCTATGACGGAACCGTACGGGAATGTGACGATCGTTTCCGTTATCTCGGATTACTGCCGGATGACCCTTCTCCGGAAGACGCCGCTTACTGCCGCAGTATCCGTCAGAAACTGATCCGTAAAATCAACGGTCTCACCCGCTCGGAACACCCACAGGATGCCGGACCTTATCGCCGTATCCTGCACGCCATTGACCAAAAGGAGGAATAATATGATTACTGCCGCTATGATCTATGATGAAATTCATCGTTCGGCGCCCTTTGATACCGCCATGAGCTTTGATAATGTCGGCATACTGGTAGGAGATCCGGACGCTCCTGCCGAAAAAGTCCTGCTGGCGCTGGATGCTACGGTTCCGGTGATCCAGGAAGCCGTCTCTGTCGGAGCCTCCCTGATTATCACCCATCATCCGGTGATCTTTCATCCGCTGAAACGGATTGAACCGGACAGTATTCCCTATCTTGCCATCCGGCACGGTATCACCATTCTCAGCGCCCATACCAATCTTGATATTGCTCCCGGCGGCGTCAACGATACCCTTGCCGAACAAATCGGTGTTACGGAGGATCAGCGTTTTGACGAACACTGCGCTCTGCTGGGACATCTCAGCGAACCTCTTTCCGTTACCGATTGGGCGGTAAGGATCCAAAACCGTCTCGGACTGAACGGGCTGCGCTTTACCGATCATCACAGGATGCTGAACCGGATCTTGGTTTCCTGCGGCGCCGGCGGCGATAATATTTTCCTTGCCGCCGGCTGCGGTGCGGATGCCCTTGTCACCGGAGAAATCAAACACCATGAAATTATCTTTGCCAACGATCATCATATTGCCGTTTTTGATCTCGGACATTTCGGTTCCGAACGGGCAATTATCCCGGTTCTCTGCCGTAAGCTGCAGCAGCAATTTCCCGACACTTCCTTCCTCTGCGCCGCCTCCGATACCGATAACCTCCAATATCTCTCCCCAGGGGGGACTTTCAAGTGAAAGCCCCCCCTGGACCCCCGAAAGCTGTGTTTTTTCTGCTTTCTTATGTCATTTACAGATAGTTTCAAGAGCCGACACACTTTCTGCCGTTTCGCGCAGCGAAACGTGGAAAGCTACCGGACTTTCAAGTGAAAGTTCCATCTGACGTCCGAAAGCTGTGTTTGCACACTTTCAT
>CACYCN010000082.1 GCA_902772895.1 uncultured Ruminococcus sp. | reverse complement strand
TTCATGTCGCCCGTTCCGCTGATCACCAGCTCGCCGTCGTCATACAGCATCCATGTCAGGTCTTCCCCACAGTCGCCGTCGGCGCGGACTTCCCGTGCGACGTCGACAGCTTCCCATGTCAGGTCTCCGCCATAATCGAGAAGCCGTTCTTCTGTATAGGTCGCGTTGTACATTGGGTAGTATACAGTTGCCGTAAGGCTGCTGAACGCTGTATCAGATATGGTTGGCATGTTCCCAAGCAGCGTAACATGTGTGACATCGCTGCAGGAAGCAAACGCAAAGTCCCCGAAGGATTTTACCCATCGGCCGATTCTGACTTTATTGATCATCTGCGTCACACCGTACCACGGTGCAAAGACGTTTTCCTCCGACTCATGGCTGTTCGGATCGGTATAATCGTACATGTTTCCGGTCCCGGTAATATCCAGCAGCCCATCCCGCGTAACGATCCAGCGCAGATTCGGACCACAGTCACCATAATAGAGGACGCCGTCCATCATCCAGGTGATGGTTCCGCCGTAATCCTGAAGATCCGCCGCGATCCAGTATCTGTCATAGGGATAATAAGCTGTCGTCACAACATTCTGGAAGGCATTCTCCGCGATTTCCGGCGTTTCGCTGCTGAATCTGAAGGAATGAATCTCGCAGTCGGCAAACGCCATGGTCCCGATCTTTCCCAGCGTACTCGGGAACAAAACGTCTCCCAGGTCGCCGCATCCATAGAACGCATGTGCACCGACCCCGGTAATACCCTCACGCAGAATCAGCTGCTGAATCTGGCCAGAATACTCTGACCAGGGCGCGGTAGACCGACCCTCTTCGTCCAGTTCAAAGTCCGGTATCGCACCGGTACCGGAGATGACCATCGTGCCGTCTTCATACAGAGCCCAGATCACCGTATCCGACAAGGTACCGCTTGTCAGCGTTCCCTGCGGTGTGCCGGAAGGAATCCATGTCAGGGTTCCTCCGTAATTCTGCAGTCTCTCCTCTGTGTAAGTCAGATTGCTCGCCGAATAATACACGGTCGCCGTCACGCCGGAGAATGCATCATCACTGATTTCCGGCATGTTGCCAAGCATGACCACTCTTTCGAGATCGGAGCATCCGGAAAATGCCACACTGGTAATATATTTTACGGAATCCGGGATTTCAATTTCCCTAAGGCTCGTATTCTCGTGGAACATCTCATAACTGAGGGTGCTGAGGTTCTTTGAGAGTTTGACTGTGCTCAGACTGAAGTTTTTGTTGAAAGCATAATTGCCAACCTCTGTCACGGTATCCGGCATAATCAGGACCTGAAGACTGTGGCACTCTGAAAAGGCATCGTAATCAATGCGCTCCAGATTGGCAGGCAGACGCAAACTGACAAGACTGTGACTCTGCCAGAATGCACCGTCGCGGATTACGGTAACGGAATCCGGCAAAGTGACGGATGTCATCTGTTCACAGCCGCAGAAGGCATAGGTGCCGATGGTTGTGATCCCCTCATTCACCACCACGCTGCGAATATCCGCATTATAGATGCACCAGGGAGCCGTACCGTCAATGTTTTCCTGGCTATTATTCCCCACCGGTGTGTTGTACGTATAACTGTAATCATTGATACTGCCGCTGCCGTCAACAATCAGGGTCCCTGTTTCTGCCCAATAGCTCCAGGTTGCATTCTCTCCACATGTGCCGGCCGCCGTTGGTGGATCGTTTTCCTGTGCAGCTGCGGCCTTGAACATGACCGTCACGGTCACATCTCCGGCAGGCATATAGAACGTATTGTCTGTTACGTCAATGTCAGTGTCACCCTGTCTGACAGTCAGAGCATCCAGTTCATAGCCATCTGCAGGAGTAAGCGTCAGTGTGATTTCGGCATTTTCGGGGGCAGTGGTGTTTGCTTCCCCGTTTACCATAATTTCAACATTGCCGTTGATGACATCGTTCAAAACAATTACATAACTGGCACAATGGACTGCTGCATTCAAAAGCGGTACGTTATTGTCGCCTTTGGCGACTGCCGACCATTGGGTGCTCGTCCCGCCAAAGTAAACATCCGTCAGGGCGCCGCATCCGTCAAATGCTCCATCACCAATGCTTGTAACATTCGATGGGATCGTAACCGCAGCAAGATTTTCACAGTCTGAAAACACTCCGTTTCCGACGGCTGTCAAACCATCCGGAATTACAATTTCCGTCAAGCCTGCACTGCTGAAAGCGGATTCGCCGATGTTCTCCACACTGTTCGGGATCGTCACACCCGGCAGATCGCAGCCTTCAAAAGCATGGCTGCCAATCTCTGCCACCGTATTCGGGATATCCGCCCTTTCCAGATTCTGGCAATTATAAAAAGCAAACGCCCCGATTTCAGTAATTCCTTCCTGAAGTTCGACAGACAGAATTCTGTTTTTAACCGAATTCCAGGGTGCCGGAGAAGAAAGAGAACTGTCCGGCATAGCCCCTGAACCGGTGATTACCAGTGTCCCGTCCACCAGCAGCTTCCAGGTCAGGTTTTCTCCGAAGGTTCCCCGGTTTCTTACCCCATTTTCCTGCCAGGTCAAGTTGCCTCCATATGGCAGTGTTTTTCCTGCCCAGGAAACATAGGGTGTGTAATACACGGTTGCCGTTACACCGTCAAAGGCATACTGATCAATTTCAGGAGCATCACATTCAAAATTGATGGTCCTGAGGTTTGGGGTGTAATAGAACGCTTTCCGAATACGACCGGTGTATCCATCTTCTGCCGTCAGTGTTGTAAGCGTCTGGCAATTGAAGAAAGCATCCAGGCCGACATCCGGCGAATCCGCTGTAAGAACGACTTCCGTCAGCGGCTGCCCATTGACATAGACCGTCGGACTGTTGTACATCAGATTGCCCGTCCCCAAATCATAAGTGGGATCACCGGTAGTGCTCTGAAGCTGAATCCATTGATCGGTGGTGCCTCCCCAGTTAATCCGCGTCAGCGCTCTTGCCTCGAAAGCATTGTAGATTTGATAGCCCATATGACCGATATAATAACTTGTGAGTGTAGAAGGCAAAGTGATTTCTGTCATGTAATACAGTTCAGAAAACGCCAGTTTTCCGATATTGGTAATTCCTTCACCTACAACAACAGAAGTTATTTCATCCCGGTACTGTTCCCAGGGAGCTGTTGTCATATAGGACGATCTGGAAGAGGCAAAATCATAAGACCCGATCGAGCCCGTGCCGGTAATGGTCAGCACACCGTTGTCAACCGACCAGGTAATCCCTTCCGCGCCTGCAGAAGGGACGGAAATGCAAAGCATCGCCAGAACGATGATCAGGGTAAAACAGAATGACAGCTTATTCTTCATGATTGTTCTCCTTCTCCGAGTATGACGTCAAGCAATGGCAGCCGTTCAGAAAGGTAGGTATGAATCTGCAGCGTCATATCCGACGTGCTCATTCGTCCGGGATAGCGATCAGCATCCCGTAAATACAGTGTTTCCGGAATCTCACCAACAAAGGTGTCAACAGCAGAAAGGATTGAATCATCTGACAGAACGCCCTTCCGCAGCTCATGATACCGTGCACGGATCTCGTCCCCATAGTTTTGCAGAAGCCGATCCCAGAGAAGATTTTCGGTGTCACTGCTCCAGACGCCGTCTTCGCAGGATGGCAGGAAGACATCCGGGGCATAAACTCCCCTTCCTTTCGGCATCAGGCCAAATGCCTCATCCATATCATAAGCGCTGGGAATCCAGGTATCTCCATAGTTCAGCATCACCAGATCCTTTGTGCCGCTGTTTCGCAGGCCCAGGGTATAAATGAAGATCAGGTAATCAATTGCGGCATTGACATCCAAATACTCTGACAAGCTGGATTTGAATTCTTCATCTGAGCTGTTCATGACAAAACCGATAAGCTTGTTAAAGCTGTCTTTGGCCCATACCCAATCCTCCGTACCGCAGAATTCCACTTCCCAGTTATGAACACCATTTTCGTCAAGTTCTGCCGGTGCCCGGAATTCCGACTCGGCTTCGGTATGATCATTGCAGATGAAAAGCGCAGCCTGCTCTCCCTTTTCCATTGCAAAAAGGTCATCATCCTTATGCAGGCAGAGTGTATAAAGCCCCTGGAAATCTCCGTTCAGCCACACAGAGACCGGAAAACCGTCTACCGCACCCAATGTAGGAAGTGCAGCAATGCGCGGATTCAGATGATCTCTCGTAGCGGTCACAGCCCGCCACAGTCTGGCCCCAACAAGGTTGCGGCATTGCGTCACATCACAATAATCCGCTTTCAGGATATATTTATGCTCCTTCTGCCAGTCTTTGAAGCGCAGTTTGTGTTTTGCATTTCCCTCCTGGTCATCATAAAACCGAATGGTAAAACTCGGTTTACTCAAGCCCATAGTAGAATGTCCCTGCAGAGTCATAATCGCATAACAGTTGAAATCTTCCCCTTCACCGGAAAAAGAAGCTTCAAGCGTAACACGATTCTTTTTATTGATTCCCTGAAGATCCCCTGTCAGTTCCAAGCGGGCTATGGCAGATTCTTCCTCGCTTTCAGGCAGGCGAATCTCTTCATACCCACATACCTGACATATCCGCGCTTCATAATCTGACCCTGGAAGTTTTTCCCATTCTCCGAAATCGTGTCCCAAAGCTGGTACTGTCTCGGTGTTGATGGTATGTGTTTTAGAATCCTCTGTGAGGATCTGCCCATATTCTGTGCATGTAGGCTCTATTATCACTGTTTTACCATCATCGGCT
>CACYCN010000081.1 GCA_902772895.1 uncultured Ruminococcus sp. | reverse complement strand
TGTCCCTTGATGGGAGCCGCTGTTCATCCCATAACTCAGATTGATCGCAAGCGGCTGTCCGAATGATCTCGCTTTCTCGATTACATAGCGTATCGCCCGCATCAGCTCCGTTGTCTGGGCAAAGGCGTCTTCTCCGAATCGACCTGCTTTTACAATGATCAGATCCGCTTCCGGCGCCGCTCCGATGGTCCTCCCTTCGGATGCCCTGCCGTTGCCCGCCGCTATCCCGGCAACGGCGGTCCCGTGTCCGGATCGGTCCCTTGACGGTACGGTCAGAAACGGATCGGACTGCCGCAACGCTTCATTGATCTCTTCACGACTGAATTCTCCCCCTTCCTGAAAACCCTGCGGCGGCGTTAGTTTCAGCGTCTGATCCCATAGCGACAGAATCCTTGTCGTGCCGTCTTCATGCCGGAAATCCGGATGCGTATAGTCGATCCCGGAATCAATGATCGCAATGATGACCCCTCTTCCAGTCAGACCTTCTTCATTGCTGTTCCCTTGCTGTACTTCGGTGATGCATGAAACAGCCAGCGCAAATGCTGTGTCAGCATATAATCGCTTCGGTAATTCAATGTCTTCGATTTCACTATAGGTGTATAATTCCTGCATACGTCCCTGCGGTAATGTCAGAATCGCGTACTGAAATGATAATACTTCCGCTTCCCCTCCTGCTTCCTTTGCCACTTTCTCGATATCTCCGTTGTATTTCACAATCACTTCCGTCTTTCATCACTCCCTTTCTCCCGTCTTCTCTTTATTGCTATGCCGTTTTTGACGGCAATATTCCCGTCTATAGGCAGGCGCATCAACTATCAAAAGATAAATTACTTTCGTTTTGGATGAAGCAGCCGGAAAGCAGCCTCCGGCTGCGGCGGCGGATGGAAAGTCAGTTCTTTGAAATCTGTGCCGTCCATCGCGGACAAGGAAGCAGGGTTCAGAAAGTCAGAGTGAGCGTATGCGAACGAAAGCGCGAATTGTCCGGTGCGGTCACGCACCGAATCGGGGGCGGCAGCTTGCCCAGGGCAACCGCATGAAAGAATCAGGAAAATTTGTTAAAAATAACCTTTGACAAAAATTCATCATCAAAAGAACATTTGAAGCGTTTAGCTTTCAGGCTCAACTTAACTGAAGTAAAGGATTTGTAGAGATTTGTTGCAATATGACGAAGAACAGCGAAATTTTCACCGCTATTATCTACTCGCAACCGACAGTGATCTTCATCAAAGCACATATCCAGACACCAATGCAGAGAATTTTCGATACCCCAGTGCTGTCGGACGGCTTTTGCAAACAGTTTGATCTCCGTAACAGAAGAAATAAAATATCTCACATCAACTGTTTCAACATCTTTAATGGTCCTTGTGCTGCGAACCATTCCGATGGCTTTTAAACCGCACCATTCTTCTTTGTCTTCAAACCAATCAATGTCATCTGTCAAAAAGTATTCTCTTTTTTCTATCCTGCCATGACCCTTACCGGATGTTTTTGTTTTTGATAACGGGTAAGACTTCGGTTCTTTAAAGGCGGTTTCAAAGTAAAGCTTCACTTCGTCATGGAATGTTTCCTGATTGCCTTTCAGACAAATAACATAGTCGCACTCATGTTCGGTGATTTTTCTTACTGTTCTTTTCTGACAACTCATTGCATCGCTCGTTATAATGCAGCCTTTTACATCTATGCTATCCAATAATTCCGGAACTGCCGGTATTTCATTGCTTTTTCCATCTACTCGGATCTGACCTAAAACAACTCCGGCATGGTTTGCCCATGCACTCACCATATGAATAACGTTACAATTATCCTCTTTGTCCTGCGTACCTCTTAAAGTTTTTCCATCAATACTTACAATTTCCTGTTCTTCTACATTGATAACAGACTTTACCCAGTTGATAAAGCATTTTTCAAACTCCTTGGGCTTTATTATTGCAAATATTCTTTGGAATGTATCTTCTGTTGGAATTCCGTTTTCAAGCTCAAGATGATATGTCTTTTTCAATATTTCCTGTTTGGTTTTACAATACATAGCTATTTCGCTCCAGTGTTATGCTCCTGCTGTTACTGCTATGATCGCCATTACCACTACTTCCACCAATTTATGCTTTATCTTTCCCTGCTGTCTGCTGTCGCTTAATTCTTCAAAGTATTTTTTCATAATTGACCAACTCCTCTTGGTCAATTATAACATATTTCTTCTGTTTTTTCATGCGGTTGCCCTGTGGCCGTCGGGGAACCTGATGGCATCCACTCCGCAGAGTGATCGCTTATAGGCTGATATCAGTGTCGTTATAATCCAGATACCATTTGTCACCGGTCTTAATGAAATACCATTTGGTGCTTGTCCATTTGGTTTTTTGAGATCCTATCGACATATAGATATCAACCGCATAGAATCTGACTTCTTGTATTTCGGGCATATTGAAGTATTTTTGTTTCTGCGCTAACTTCAGGGAAGAAAAATCAACGGTTGTATAGCTGTCATATTCAAAAATCTCATCCGGAATGGCGCCGTACTTTGAAACAAAGTTCGCTTTTTCAAATATTTGTGATAACTCTGTATTCATGGACTCAAGCGCTCCGTCTATCGTATTTTGATATTCCGGCAGAATGAAATGATATTCAAATGTGGTTTCGATCAGAGAACTATCCAGAGGGTCATTGTTTTTGAGCAAACCGTTTATTTCTTCTTCATACAAACTAAGCAATTCCTCAGGTTGATTGCTCTCCGTTTTTTCCTGAGACTGCTGCTCGGAGGATGACTCGACAGAAGATTCGACAGACGACTCAACAGACGACTCGACAGAAGATTCAACAGTGGATTCGACAGAAGATTCCGCAGAAGATTCCTGTTTGGATGCTTCGACAGAGGTAAGTTCAGACGATTGCTCTGCGGAGGAATGCGATGATGAGGTTATGGTACTGCTTGTGGAAGAACCGGAGTTACTATTGCTGCAAGCGGTGAGACCGGAACAGGAAGCAAGTATCACTAATAACGACAGTATCAGTGCGGTTTTCTTTTTCATAATGATAATTCCTTTCGTACAATTTTATCTATAGTATATCAAACTGAAACGCATAATGCAATCATAAACGGTCAAATCTTTCTCGTCAGATTATACAAAAAGGAATACACTTGACAACTTTATATGATATGTTTTATAATGAAATATATACAATGACCCAATATGATACAGTTTCAGTACATCAATGAACGGAAATGAGGTTTTATTATGACAACAAACGTTAGCGTTGAAAACGGTGTATATACGATTGCCATCAGCGGAAGGATTGATACACTCACTTCCCCTGAATTACAGCAGACTTTTCATGAGATAGAGCCCAAGACCGATAAGGTGATTTTTGATATGCATGAGGTGGAATATCTTTCATCGGCGGGTATGAGAGCAATTGTAGCCGCTCACAGAACCATGTCTGCCAAGGGAGGACTTGTCCTGCGTGGGCTGACCAAAAATGTCAGCACCATTATCAGTCTGACCGGCTTTGACAAAATCCTGACAATTGAGGAATAAGCGGAAAACGAATCTCCTCGCTCCAAAACAGAATACGCATCTATATCCAATAAACCGCAAGGGACGATCAGCCACTTGTTCATCGGAATGCCCGGGAATATTGACCCAAACGGAACACAATAGCATTATCACGTATCACCGCTTTGAAACGGTACAGACAGCGCAAATCAACATCGAGGCATCTGAGCAATACGCCTTTGCTGCGTCCTTTGATTTGCATGATGACTGTCTGTGCCGCTCTTTTTTTTACTGACCTGTTTCGCCTAAGCATTAACGAAACATTATCAAAATCATAGCTGAGGTTTCCTTATGAAAAAGTCAATCGTATTCAAACTCGCCCTCATCCTCATTCCGATCGTATTGATTTGTGAGGTTGTCCAGCTGTATATGTCCTACCGGTCAATTTATGACTCAAATCTGGAAACGATTACGAAGTTGACCGAGAGTACAGCTGCGACAGTGGCGGATATGTTCAGATTCTTCGATCCAAACAGCGAAAAGGATCAGGCGGATTACAGTGAGCAATTGAATAAGCTGTGCGATTTGTGGGGAGTAACCTATCTTTACGCCATAGATGTCGATGTGGATACCAATACGGAAAAGTATCTGGCCATCGGTTTTGGCAAGGATGCCGCCGAAAAGGTCAAACAGACGCGTTATCCGGGTGTCACGGTTGAGGGTGCGCTTAGCGAAGCACAGATCAAGGCATTCAAAGGTGATAAAGATAGTATTACGGTTCACGAAATAACCCAGCTTGACGATACGCTGACCTGCTATTACCTGCTCAAAGAACGTTTTGATTACGATAAATTGGAACTCGTCAAACTGGACAAACCTCTTCTGATCGGCGCTGAGGTGTCATTCTCAGGAGTGATGAAGAGTTTTCAAAATCGTTTTATCCCGTCGGCCATCTATGACCTGATATTCACTTTTTTGTTAACGTTTGCGATTTTCCTGGTTTTTTATTTCAGGATCACCGGACCTGTCAAGAAAATCAGCAGCAGAATGAAAAACTTCGTTTCCGACAGAGATAAGGATTTTGAAAAGCTGAAGATCAGAGGAAATGATGAACTGGCGGAAATGTCACAATCCTTTAATATCATGGCGGAAGAGATTGATACCTACATCAAGGATATCGACAGCCTCACAAAAGAAAAACATACCCAGCAGGCAGAACTTGACATTGCCAGAAGTATTCAGACAGGATTGTTAAAACCTCCACATGATGAAAATCCTGACTGCAGCATTGACGCCTGTATGTATGCCGCCAAAAATGTGGGAGGCGATTTGTACGACTATCATGTGCTGGACGACGGCAGAATTTTTATTGCAATTGCTGACGTGTCGGGCAAGGGGATTTCTGCGGCACTGTTTATGTCTCGTGCCATCACCCTGCTTCACCAATATGCCCTGCTCGGCTATTCCCCTCAAAAAATACTGGCGGAATATAATCATACGCTTTCCGAGCAGAACCCGAACGGCATGTTTATTACCACCTTTGTTGCCTTTTATCAACCCGGTTCTCATGAGTTGACTTACTCCAATGCCGGACATAATCATCCGTACATTCTTTCGGATACGCTGATCGAACTGGACGGTGCGGCAGGTGTTGCCGCAGGAATATTTGACGGTCTGGATTATG
>CACYCN010000080.1 GCA_902772895.1 uncultured Ruminococcus sp. | reverse complement strand
GAGTTCAATATGGCGATCCGGAACGGGATCGAACCGTCGACCTCTAGCGTGACAGGCTAGCGTTCTAACCAGCTGAACTACCGGACCTTGACTGCAAGAACTATATTATCATAATCACAGCCGTTTGTCAAGGGCTATTATAAATTTTTTTAAAAAAGCAAATAAACGAAGCAAATAAACGTTAAACATTCATAAAACGGCAGGAATACCAAAACGGGAAAATCTGGGAACTGTCAGCTCCGTCAGTGTCAAAACAAGTGCTTGAATAACCGGGAACCCTTTACCCGGAACAGTCTGATTGAAATGTCATGCATTGGAAGCCGTCAGACGTTTTGTCAGTTCCGTCAGAGTGATTTCATAGCCAGCGGTTTCGTAGGTCAGATGATCGGTAGAAAGTGCGGTATCGCTGCCGAGAATCAGTTGCGCCAGATAGCATAAAAAGTGGGGATTCTTGATCAGAACAGGCCCGGTCAGATGGGTACCGAAGAAGTTTTTATCACGGATTCCTTCGGACAGATCACCGGCATGATTGCCCAGTCCCATCCGAACCTGAAATAACGGGGCAGTGATTCCGTTAATTTCGCTGCACTTATTGATAAAACCGACAAGAGGCTTTTCGGAAATATCGGAAACCAGAATAGCATCGGCAGTATCACGGGTATGGTTCTGTTCGGTGACGGTGAAATCATAGAATCCCAGACCGTCATATGTTTTACCGGAAGCATCCGTAATCGTTTTTCCCAGCATTTCAAAACTATTGCCGGTCATCAGGATCACCTTGCCGCCGTCCAGACAGGCTTTCAGGGATTCCCGATAGCGGCGCAGATCATCCAGAACCACTTTCTGATTCCGTTCCGTGCCGGATCCGATAAAGATAAAATCGTATTGTGACAGATCTGTCTCTGCTCCGAAACTGAGACGGTCAACCGTCACTTCCGTTCCGCTTTTTTCGAGCAGCCGCTTCATAGCGGAGATATTGGCATAGTCGCCGTATAAATTCATGATATCATAATAGAAATGCAGTATTTTCATGGCTCTTCTCCTTACAGCAAACTGAGGAATTTTCCTTTATCCGAGAAACAGGTGATGACATAGAGATATTCCTCTCTGCCACTGCCGAGATAACGATAAGCTTCGTCAATTTCCCGGAAGATTCTGATTTTCTCCTGAGGAATATCGGTATATTGGAAGCGCACTGCCAGATCATTGCAATAGGTTCCTGCCAATACGATCTCATGGACATTGTCACAGCCCAGCATCTCAAAATCAATGTCCCATAGCCATGAAACATCACTGGTAAAATACTTACGGCTGACGGCGTCTACAATGATCATCACGTCACAGCCGCGTTTTTCGGCAGCGGCAATCCGCAGTGACTGATCATAGGAAATACTGTTCTCATGTTTGGAAGTCAAAAGGGTACCCTGACGGTTTCCGATGGTAAAACTGACGACTCTGCCGTTTTTCATGACATAATCGCTCATATCGGAAGCAATTTTCTCACCGTTGATTCCGACGATCCTGCCGACGGTATAAGCTGCCAGAATATTATACATATTATAAAGGGATTTCAGTGCCAGTGTGATCCGGTCCTGTCCGTTGATGATCATCTCACCCTGATCCAGATCGACAGAAGTGATGGTATAATCGGTATCATGACGGCGGTAACCGCAGGCGGTACATTCATAATGACCGATATGATTATAATGACGGGTCGAATAACGCATGGGTTTCTTACAATGCGGACAGTATGCCCCGTCATCATAGACGCTGTCACAGAATTCCGAGTCGGTCGAAAGTCGATCAGCGCCAAACCAGACCACATGCTCTCTGTCCTGTGCGAAATGGGAAACAAGCGGATCGTCTGCATTCAGAATCAGCTGCATCCCGTCATGAAGACTATCCGAAAGAGCGTCATAGACCCATTCGGGATGACCGTTTCTGGTCAGCTGATCACGGTACAGATTTGTCATGACATAATGAGTCGGGACGATATACCGGAAGGTATAACGGGCAAAACGTTCGTCACTTTCAATCAACAGGATATCGGCTTTGACTTTGCCGCCCATGGTGGCATTGGCCAATACCATGGTCGTAACGCCTTCGATCTGATTGGAACCTTCCCGGTTCCAGGCAACGCTTTTGCCGTTTTCAGTCAGAATATGGGCAATCATTTCAACCGTGGAGGTTTTGCCGTTACTGCCCGTTACCGCAATAATATATTCCGGCAGTGTGACACGGCTCAGAATATCCGGACAGAGCTTCAGGGCAATTTTCCCCGGTAAACTGCTGCCCTTTCCGATCAGCTTCCCGATTCCCCTCAACATTTTACAAATCAAAATCGTTAAAAATACTTTCATCTTTCCATTCCCCTTCCGGGAGCAATCTGACGGATTCCTCTCGTACAATCATTGTTCAACAAACGGAAACACCTTGCAAAAGCTTGTCTCCGGACGTTCTGTCGGTCAGCCGGTAATTATCCGTTGAGCGGACGTCCGCAGCCGGCACAGAATCTGGCGCCCATCGGCGCTGCCTTTCCGCATTGCGGACAAACCGGTTGCTGGTTGTTAGGCTGTTGACTGGTACCGCCCGGCATCAGCGGTCTGTTGGCTTGATTATTGTAACCGTTTTGCATCGGCGGCATATTGGCTTGATTGTTATAACCGTTTTGCACCGGCGGCATATTGGCTTGATTGTTATAACCGTTTTGCATCGGCGGCATATTGTCTTGATTGTTGTAACCGTTTTGCACCGGCGCCATATTGGCTTGATTGTTGTAACCGTTTTGCACCGGCGGCATATTGGCTTGATTGTTATAACCGTTCTGCATCGGCGGCATATTGGCTTGATTGTTGTAGCCGTTCTGCATCGGCGGCATATTGGGCTGATTGGCGACACCGTTCTGTTCATAGGCTAAAAAGTAATTGATATCCAGTTTAAAGGGAATCGCTCTTGCCTGAAGGATCCGGTCCGTATAGTTAATCAGTTCTCCGGCGTGAGCTTTATAGCGGGCGCCGGCAAGCTGGACAATGGTATAGCGGATATCGATTGCGGTACCGGTCTGATAGGGCAGGAAATGAACGGTCACGGAACCGCCGTTCATATTATAGCGGAAAGAAAAGTTGAGACCGAAGTTAATATTTTTTCCGGGAGTCACCCGACAGTTTTTCCCGAATTTCTGATTAGCGGCCTGAACAAATGCGTTGAATACCATGTCAAAGGGGCGCTCGTAATAATAACACAAGTCACGTCTCAAGATAAACATCCTTTCTGTTTTACAGATCTGAAATTCAAAAAGAGCCGACCTCCGGAAGAGATCGACTCTGATCATACGACACACAAACGAAAGAATTCGTTGAGCGAATATGCAGCCAGTCTTTTTGTCCGGCTGAGCTGCCGACGTACAATCACAGTCCGTCCGTAGCAAACAAAAGCCGACCGAACCTGCACAGCATAAATGCAAGCTGATTGTATCATAAACATTCGAAAAAATCAATACCTTTGCGGCAAGCTGCCGGCGGCAACCTGCGCTCCCGTACTTTACATCGGCGCAGAGCCTGCGCTCCCGTACTTTGCATCGGCGCAGAGCCTGCGCTCCCGTACTTTACATCGGCGCAGAGCCTGCGCTCCCGTACTTTACATCGCAGGGCAGGAAATATGATCCAGCCGCCTCACGCCCCTCACGGGGCGCTCCGGCTGTTTCAATGCACGTCTATCCTTTCATCTGAACTACATCTGAACTTCATCTGAACTTCATCTGAACT
>CACYCN010000079.1 GCA_902772895.1 uncultured Ruminococcus sp. | reverse complement strand
TTATGAAGTCATTGCGCAGAGCGCGATTTATCCCGAGATCAAGGCGTCAATTATGGTGGTCGTCAGGGAATGAACCGTTTACGGTAATGGCAGTGAGTAAAGAACAGGAAACCAATGGGAAGGGAGGCATTACGGTTGATTATCAGTACCTATGAACACGATTATCCCGTGGTGGGTGTCAAAGAGTCAAATGAAGTCTATGACTGCTATATCTGCCGCAATGTCAGCTCCGGCGGGCTATGCCGGATCATGAGTATCAAGGATAAACGACTGTTTGCCGAACTGACAGGATGGCTGATTGAAAAGATCAATCCTGAGGCCTTTACGGATTATATTGAGCAATTCATCTTTGAAGACAAGCTCTGTATCGTAATGAAATATACGGAAGGCATTACGCTCAGAACGAAACTTGCTACGGAAAGTCTTCCGCTGAAAGAAAGACTGGAATTGGGACGCAAGCTGTTGGAGAGGGTCATTTTACAGGATATTCCGGAGTATTTTCTGGCAAAGTGTTTTTCTCCGGATCAGATGATGATCACGTCTGACCTGAACGTCAGCTTCAATTATCCCATCGAAGATATCGCGCAGGATCGTTCCGCAGACGGACGAAAGAATATTGAACCGGTTTTCCGGATGCTGTTTGCCAGAGAACTGGAAAGAAAAGTACCGGATCTGCTGATGAAATTTTTCAGACAGCTGCCCGAACTGACAGAGGCACGGATGATCGACCTCTACAGTGAATACTATGCCCTGATCGGTCAGCTTGAAAAATATGACGAAAACGGGGAACAGCCCAAAACGTTCTGGTTCAGGTTATGGGAAGTATTGAAAAAGGTATTCAAGGTGCTGAAAAAAATTCTGATTATCGCATTGATTCTGGCGTCTGTCGGATATCTGATCTATACCATCCTCAATCCCGGCAAGAATCAGAATAATGACGGTCATTTTTCCAGTATCGGAACGGTTGAGATTGATAAAAACAGGTGAACCTTATGAATTTTGATTTATTTGCAGCGTTTCAGCTGTTCTTTAAAAAATTCCAGCGGATATTTATCACGCCGGTCATGCTGTTTTTCCGCAGCATCTTCCGGAAGATCAATCCTCAGAATATTGTCAGTAAGGTAGCGGTTGATGTCAAGGACGGAGTCAAAGATATTGCCGCCAAACCCCATACGATCAAGCAATATGCGATTATCGGCGATAAGTTTGTCGCAAAAAAGCTATTGTTACTGTTAGTGCTGATACTGATCGCACTGGTCATTCTGATCATTAAATTCGTCTATCCCTGGATGGTCAGTCTGTTTTTCACCAAATCGATGTGGGTCAACAGCGTGGAGGCAGTGGATTATTCCGGAAAGGTCAGACTCTATGATACGCCGGAACTGAAACAGCTGCTGTTTGAGGGAAGACTGGAAAAGGGCAGAGTGGAAGGTAACGGAACACTTTATGACTATGACGGTCATCTGGTCTATGTCGGAGCTTTTGCGGCGGATCAGTTTTCCGGTCAGGGAAAATACTTCTACAGTAACGGCACACTGCGTTATGAAGGAAACTTTTCTGCCAATGCTTATGACGGTATAGGAACGGAATACTATGACAACGGTGTGATGAAGTATTCCGGCGAATACAGTGCCGGATTGTACAGCGGGGAAGGAATGTACTATGATGAGACTGACAGATCGATGATCTATCAGGGAAACTTTGTCAATGGACTGTACAACGGACAGGGCTTGCTGTTTGAACAGGGACAACTGGTTTATGATGGAAAATTCCGTGACGGTAAACCCAACGGTTCCGGTAAAAAATATAAAAATAACACGCTGCTCTATGAAGGTGAGTTCACTGACGGCGTTTATAACGGAACCGGAAAGCTCTATCAGAACGGCAAGCTGTTCTATGAAGGCGAATTCGTGATGGGAAAAATGCAGGGTCAGGGAACGATCTATAATGAAAAAGGAGAAGTCATTTCAGAGGGTATCATCGGTGACGGGAATGTCTGGAACGGTACCGCCACGATTCTGACGGATGACGGATCGATTCTTTACACCGGCGGTATCGAAAAAGGAAAATACAGCGGCAACGGTCAGCTCTATGATGAAAAAACCGGTAAGCTTGTCTATGACGGTCAATTTTCCGACGGAAAGTATAACGGTAAGGGTAAGCTCTATCAGAAAGGCAAACTGGTTTATGACGGTGACTTTGTGAACGGTCTGTATGAAGGAAGCGGTAAGGAATATCAGAACAGTAAGCTCAGATATGACGGACAGTTTGTTGCCGGAAAATATGACGGTAAAGGAAAACTCTATGAAAACGGAAAACTGAAATATGACGGTGAATTTTCCGAAGGAAAAATGCAGGGTAACGGTACCTTGTATGACGATAAAGGAAACGTCATTGCCAGCGGTAATCTTGATGATGACGGAAATGTCCAGAGCGGTTCCACGCAGGTCAAGAATGATGACGGAAAACTGGTCTATGACGGCAATATCAAGGACGGAAAGTATAACGGAAAAGGCAAACTCTATGATCCCGATACCGGAAAAGTCATTTATGACGGTGATTTTGTGGACGGTAAGTTTGAAGGCAGCGGTTCCTATTATGAAGACGGCAATCTGGTCTATGAGGGTCAGTTCAAGGACGGCAAGTATTATAAAGAAGGTACGTTCTACAACGATAAGGGCGAAGTGACCGGAAAAGGAAAGCTGGATGAAGACGGTAATGTCGTGACCGGTACCGTTGTGCTGAAAAACGGCGATCAGCTGATCTATGACGGTGAAATCAAGGACAGTCAGTATCACGGCGCCGGAAAACTCTATGAAAACGGCAACCTCAAATACAACGGTAACTTTGAAGAAGGAAAATACAGCGGCAGCGGTAAGCTCTATAACAGCAGCGGCGTCATGATCTATGACGGTACCTTCTATCTGGGAATGTATGACGGTGACGGCAGAGAGTTCTATGATAACGGTGTGATCAAATATATCGGTACGTTCCGGCTTGGCAAGGAAACCGGTGAAGGAATCTTCTTTGATGAAAACGGGGAGGAGATCCAGACCAGCAGTGAACCTTCCCCGGAGCCTTCGCCCCAGCCTTCAGTCCGGGAAGAATCCGGAATGGTTCCGGTAGGATGACTTCTTTACGGTCAGGGAGCGCCGGGACCAGATGCCGGTTGAAAGATAACATTCCCTCCAGATAACTGAAAAACGGTGGGATTGATTGCGGAGAGACGGATGGGTTTTGACAGGCGCAGGGGCTGTTCCGGACAGGAAACAAAGGCGATTGTTCATGGGATCATCCATTGTAATGCGATAACGAAGGAAAAGGAGGAATCATGATGGCGGATTATCATATCATTTCCGATGTGGGAGAGGCGCTGATCAGACTGTTGCGGGAAGGAATGGTGCCGGAGATTATTCCCAATACGGAAGGAATCGGAATGTGTCATCCTTCTGACAGAGGAGATGTGAGTCTGGGACTGTTTCTGTATGATATCAGGAGGAATCCGGATATTGTTTCGACAAACCGTGTGGCAGTCGGTAACGATAAGCTGAAAAGTCCGTCACTGTTTCTGGATCTGTACTTCATGATTACCGCTTATTCCGCCAGTGATATCAAATTCCGTGCCTTGGAAGAAGCAAAACTGCTGGGACGTGTCCTGCAGATTTTTGAAGGCAATCCCCTTCTCAAAGGAGAACTGCTGGGCGGTCCTTTTCTGGGATTACAGTATCCGCCGAAGATGGAACTGCTGGAATTGGAAGCCGAGGAAAAAAGCAGAATCTGGGGCAGTTCGGATACGCCCTATAAGCTTTCGCTGTTCTATCGGGTCTGTCCGGTTGAGATTGAATCCGAGAAGATCACGTCGATCACCAGAGTCAGAGAAACCGATTTTACCATCGGTCAGATTCACAACGGGTCCTGATTGTAAGGATGATAATGTCTGGAAGGAGAATGTGAGATATGGACGAATTCTATTCCGTCGGACACAGAGCCCTCATCCGGGTATCACTGGCGGTTCTGCTGCTGGATGACCTGACAGGAAAACCTGTCACCGGCAGTAATGCCAGAGCATGGATCGAAAACGAAAAACCTCCGATTAAAAAAAATGACGGTTGGTTTGTCTTTACCGATCTGAGGCCGGGAGACTGTCTTGTCAGAGCGGAAGGCGGTGTTTTTCAGCTGAGCATGATGCCGTGTCAGCTTCATGAGGGACGGATGGAAACACTGACTATTCGTCTGAAACCGTCAAGAGTCTATCCGGTTCCGTCACATTGTCTGCGTGTCGAAGGAAGAGCCGATCTTGATACGGCAGTGACCTTTATCAATTGCCGGAAAAATGCCGGATTCAAACTTCTGGCGGATGCCGAAAAGGGCAGCAGTGTGATTTCCGTCTTTCATGCCGACGGGATCCGTCTGGAGGGAAGATCGTTCCGTCTCACTTCGACGGATGGAGTAAGTGAAGATCTGATTCTGATCGGAGCCGTGAACAGGGAAGGGCAATATCAGCTTGCTGCGCCCCTGCAGGAGGATCATCCACGGATCGGTTCCCAGCTGTTCCCGACAGAATCGGCGTTGACAAATGAAAAAGGAGAGTTTTTTCTGGTTCTGAAAGATATTTCCGCTTCGGGGAAACTGATCGCGGAGGCCAGAGGAGAAACAACCGTCATCCGGGAATATGATCATCCGGACATGATTCGTTTCAGACCCGATCTGAGAAGAAATCAGACCGGTACCAACGATACCGGTGATTGAAACTGTCAGAAACCGGTGTAAGACAAGGGTTTTGTTTTGAGAGAACAATGGGAGAGAATCCAATTCAGGTATCTGCCGAAAGGAGAGAAAAACATGGGATTTGCGGTATGCGGAGGCGCACAGATGATGTGTTCCTTCGGGATGGCGCCGTCAGTGCTGAATGTGCTGCCGGAGAGCCGGACAATGTCAAATATGCCGATTGCCAATATCATGGATAATAAACCGATGGTCAATGTCATGCCGTTCGGGATGTGTACCTGTCCTGCCAATCCGACGGTAGCGGCGGCAACAGCGGCGGCATTGGGTGTGCTGACGCCGATGCCCTGTATTCCGCTGCTGACAGCGCCATGGGCGCCGGGCAGTCCGACGGTTCTGATCGGCGGTAAGCCGGCATTGAATCATACCAGTAAACTGATCTGCGGCTATGGCGGTATCATTCAGATCATGAACCCTGCTACCACCAATATTCAGGTTCCCTGACAGCGGCGCAGAGCCTGCGCACCCGATTCGCTGCGTGACCGGACAGGATAATTCGCGCTATCGTTCGCATACGCTTACTTTGACTTCCTGAACACCACTTCATTGTCTGCGGTGGACGGCGCAGATGGGGCGGATTTCACTTTCCGACTGCATCATCCGCAACAAAAGCTATCATACCTTTGATAGTGGATGCGCCTGCTTTTTGGAAGATAGAGTCAAGAACTTTGCAAAACGGAATCGGGAGCGGAAGCTTTCCGCTCTCAGGCATATATTAAGTTGGAATACTATAGGAGGAAATAGGTGATGGAGAGAATGCTTTATGAAGCAGGAAAACCATTTGGCAGTTTTTCGACACTGATGAATGTGTACCTTCCCTTGATGGATCAGGTGAAGCTGCAGAGCGGTAAGAATCTGATTCAGGCATTGACCGGTACCATACAGTTAGCGGATCCCGTTATCCGGGAAAATAACGGCAAGGTGATCGGGATTTCCGAAAGAGGCATTTCCGTACTCTTTGAACTGAATACGGAAGACGCTGTCAATTGTGCAGTAAATCTGTGCCAGAAGGTGACATTCGGAAATGATATCACCAAAGAGATGATTCTTTCCATCGGAATTCACTATGGAAGAATTTATATCAGTCCGATGCAGTGCGGCGGCTTTTCCGCCCCGCTGGCATTATCGGATGATCTTGAAATGACGCGGGCATTGAGTGAAACCTGTCGGAAAGCGGATGCGTCGATTCTTTTGTCCGATCATGCCGTCAGTCGGATCCATGGTTTCAGTAACCGGTTTGGCTGCAGGAAAATCGGACTGTTCTATCGGGAATCCGAAAAGAAAGAACATATCATTTATGATCTCTTTGACGGAGATATGACAGAAAAAAAATACAGTAAACGAAGAAGCCGCCTTTTCTTTGAAACCGGAGTGGATCATTTCCTGAGCGGTCATTATCTGCAGGCGCGCTCCTGTTTTATTGAACTGCTGAAATTTGACAGAAGCGATATCGTTTCCAAACGATATATTTCCATGTGTGATAAGGCGCTTTCGGGACAGTCGGAACTGTCGGCAGAAAAATATTTTGTACGATGGTGAGCTTCTGCCGGGCATTGTTACTGTCAGCTGCGTCAATCAAGTCAGTTGACCCGGCAGGATCGGGTCAGTTGAGTTGGTTGAATCAACCGGATCAGTAATGGGCAGCATGACTGAAACGTATGGGATTTTCCTTTGACCGGTAAGGGGCTGTAATCAGAACGGATCTGATATCGGTGAGTAAATAACCTTGAACAGAGGTGACATAGTTTTATGAAAAAATATCGAAAGATCAATATCAAGATTCTGGTACCGTTTGTCATTCTGATGGTAGTAGTGGCGGTGGTGTTTGGGGAACTTGTCTATTGGATCAGCTATTCACGGTCCGTAGATAGTGCCAATTCCCTGCTGAACGTATGCGGGCAGTATATTGCCGATAATATTCAGGCGGAGCCAACGAAAAAATGGATCGGACTGGGACCGGATGAAAAATATGATCAGTTGGAAAAAGAACTGCTCAGCATCAAAGAAGAATTTTCCATCAGCGATCTTTTTATCTATCAGCCGTTGCTTGACGAGAACGGCGCACTCAAGGATGAAGTGTTATTTATCTTTGATATCGTATCTCCCGGCACAACAGACCGCAGAAAGATGAAACTGGGTGAGATCGTCAAGGAACCGCAGGAAATCGATTATATCAGGGCAGTCTTTGATACCGGTCAGACGCAGTATGCCGAAAATTTTACCCCGCTTGACAGGGAATTATTGCTGGTAGCATTTGTACCGCTGACAGATGAGGACGGAACGATCTATGCGATGATAGGATTATCGTTTCCCGTTTCGGAGGTTCAGCAAACGGCATTTGTGACATCAATCGGTCTGGTAGGCGTGTTTGTTTCCGTGATCGTAGTCTTTACGTCATGTCTGATGTTATTTATCGGCCGCAGTATCACCAGACCGGTCAAACTGCTTTCGGAAAGGATGAATCAGTTTGTCACGGATCTTTCTACCAAAAATGAAATGCATTATACTCCTGTGACGGAAATCCACACACGGGATGAAATTGAACTGATGACCGATCATTTCAACAGTATGGCAGGCGCTATCGTGCAGTATACCAAAGATCTGAAAACGGCGGCGATGGTACAGGAACGGTTCAAAGCCGAACTGGATGTGGCAGGAAGTATCCGTTCTGCGTTATCCGCCGATAATACGTATCCGTTCTTTGTGGAGCGAACGGATTTTGATCTGTATGCCAGTCTGAAAAATACCGTTTATAACAGCTGCAGCTTCTGCAACTATTTTCTGACCGGACAGAACCATTTATTTATCGTCATGGGAGAGTCGGTCGGAAAAACCCTGCCGGCACTTTTGATGTCCATGTTAGCATCAGCCAGTATCCGTTGTCTGGCAGGTACCGGAGCGGAACCTTATCGTATTGCGGCGGAAACCAACGAACAACTCTGTGGTT
>CACYCN010000078.1 GCA_902772895.1 uncultured Ruminococcus sp. | reverse complement strand
GTCACTCCAGCAGTTGGAGATCAGAACTCCCGTGAGAGTTGCCTTACCGGAACCTGTCAGCTTGATAGCGCCGCCTTTATCGATGGTACCGCCGTTATAAAGCGTTCCTCCCGTCATAACAAGCGTACCCATACACTCGATAAGTCCTGCGGTATTGTAGCTTCTGCCGCCCTGAATGCTGCCGCCCGTAAAGTCTGCGGAACTTTGGCGCGTGGGCGTGGAATCCACGATGGTAAGCGTCGCGCCTTCGCCTATCTTGAACAGCTCGCCGTCGTTCTGTGTTTTTTTGATGGTACGGATAATGGGATACCCGTTCAGATCCAGTCTGACACTCTGATTGCCGCTCAGTTCCAAGGGACTGTCAAGCAGCCAGGCACTGTCAAGACGGATCGTTAATGTCGCATCGCTCTTGCCCTTCTCCCATGCGTCCTTACAGGTGGTGTAGGAATCGTTCCATTCTCCCGTTTCAGCGTTGCCGACGGAAGAATTTCCGAAATTTTCAAAGGAGATACTCATATAGTCGTCGCCGTATCTGGAGGAAGCAAAGGGCCATGAACGGATAACGACATCGCTGCTTTCAATAGCATTTCCGCTTCCGTTGATCCATATACGGGCTTTCAGTCCGTAGCTGCGGAAGGTCAGACCTCCGCCAAAATCAGGGGTAACGTAGACTGCCACAGGACTTGTCGTTCCCAGTTCAAAGGTGTGGGACACCTTTTCGCCCATATCGTCGAGGCTGCTGTGGTTTATCTCCCAATGATGCTTCACACCGGCGGAATCTACCAGATCGATCGGAAGGATATCACTGTTCCAGCCGCCTGCATCGTCCGTACATTCCAGTTCCAGCTTTACCGTGACTTTCATATCTTCCGGAGTTTCGTCAAATATTTTGAATACCGCACGGACGGTATAGCTTTTTTTGATACTGTCTGTCAGAGTTATCGTTTGATCCGTATAGGTCTTGACCGTCACAACAGGGCAATCTATCTGATCTCCCCCCCAGCCGTTCATCTTGCCGCTTTCGGTGCTTTTGACCTCATAATGGTCAAATATGCAGCCTGCTGCGGGTCTGGCTGTCAGCTTGACCGAATCACCGGTCTGATATGTACCGGCACCCTCTACGCTTCCGTAGCCTCGCTCACATTCCACGGTGACACATAATTCTTTGTTCACATAAGAACTGCCGCTTTCGTGACCTGGGAAGAACCATAGGTCGGATACGGATCGCTGCCGATATTCTGTGAAAATATTTCTGTGATACCATAGATATTATAGGTATCGACGCCGCTGTTCAGCAGGCCGCAGACATTTCCGCCCAGGATATCCGCCGTCCCGGTCCAGTAGCCGCCGTTACTGTTTTTGCCGCCGATATTCGCGGCGGACCCGTTCAGCACATAGCAGTCCAATGCCCATTCCGCCTCACCGCCGATACCGCCGACTTCATCGTCACCGGTCACGATACCGGCATTGAAACATTTCAGCACATGACCGGATCCTGCGATACCGCCGATCTCATCGTCGCCGTACACCCTGCCTAAGTTGATGCAGCCGATGACGTGATCACTTACCTTTGCCCTGCCTATGATGCCGCCGATGTAGTCATCGTTGGTACTGTACACCTGACCGTCGTTATAGCAGCCAAAAATGATGCCGTCGCCGGTCATCTCGCCGACGATACCGCCAATCCTTTCGGAATTGCCTCCGCCGCCGATGGTGCCGTGGTTTGCACAGTATTCAACGATTCCCCTGCCGACGGTGCCGACGATACCGCCGCCGCAGTTCCAGTTGTGATTGACCGTTGTTTTGTTGACACAGTAGCGGATATTGCCGTCGCTATAGCCGGCAATGCCGCCCCTGTCCGGATCGTAATCCCTTGAATTAACGGAGGCGTTCTGCGTGCAATGGTCAATCAATCCGCCGTATGCGACAGCGCCTGCAATACCGCCCTCACGGGCATCCGTGGCGTTTATGATACTGACTTCGCTGTAAACATTGACGATATGCCCTGCTTCCAGCAGAGCAACGATGCCGGCAACCTGATAGTCGCCCTTAATCGTTCCCTTTACCGCCAGATTGCATATCGTGCCTCCTTTGACCCTTCCGAACAGCGCGGCACAGTCATCATCGTTGGTGTTGTTGAGCCCGATGATCGCATGATTATGGCCGTTGAAGCTCCCGCGGAACCAATGATCGCCAAAACCGATCGGCGTCCAGTGAATCCCCGCAAGGTTAATATCGCACATCAGATGAAGGGTCTTCCCTTCCATTTCAAAACCGTTATTGACAAGTGTGATCAGACCGCCAAGCTCGGAAGCCTTATTAATATACAGATCATTATTGTTCTTTTGTTTGTCATACCAACCGAAATCGTTTGCGGAGCCGTCCCAGACAGACCAATCCGATCCGATGCAGTCCTGACGCTCAGATCCCCAATCGGACATCGGCTCCACCGTCGAAACATGAACGAAGCGGAACCGTTGATTCGGTGCTTTGTGCTGCGTAAACAGAGTGATCCTTGCGCCGTCATTCCATGAGCCGCCCTGTACATCCCAGACTAACGAGCCATTGCGTTTACTGTGAACGCAATAAGTGCCGTCACCCATACTTTCAAGCGCAAAGAGCTGGGCGTCGGTGCCGTTATATTCATAGCCTTGCAGTGCCTGACCGGACACGGCGTTGGAGTTGGGTACGTCAATGACCTTCCCGTTCCATTTGCTTTTGAAATAGTAGTAGTCACCTACCTTGCCGAGCGTCCAGATCTGATTGACTTTGCGTTTTGATTGATAGATCTGAATGTCAGTGGCGTTGGAACCGTTCAGATCGACAACCGAGGAACCGGCGCTGCACGGCACGATGGCATATTCCTCGCCGATGCCCCAGCGTGTCAGATCGTCTGCCTCTTCATATGCCCCGGCAGAATCCGCCGTTTCATCCGAGGCGCCCTCTGCAAATACGGAGATCGGCAGACAGAACAGTACCAATGTGAATGCGATTAATAATGCCATGATTCGTTTTTTCATGCCAATCACCTATATTTCTTCGAGTTCTTCGAGTTCTTCAAGTTCTTCGATTTTTTCTTATGATCGGTTGCTTTGGATTTACCGGATTCCCCGGGCTTTTCGGACAATGTCACTGCGGCTCGTTTTTTGTGGATCAATACAGCCGCCACAACCGCCATAACCATTACTACACTGCCCGCAATCAGCGCTGTAACGCCGCCCGTTCCAAAGACGGACGCCTGAAATTTATTGACCCGGTTACTGCGCTGTGTACGCTCAACATAAGGAACCGATGGATCACCAAGCATCCCTGTTATGCTTGCTGTGGTTTCCGGCAGCCCGTCACGGGGAGTAAGCATGGTGAGATTGATATATCTGATCGTTTCGTCTGTTCCGTCGGCAGCAGATGTTTCCGACTGCTCTTTTGACGGTTCTTCCGATGCAATTTCTGATTGCTCTTCTGCCGGAATTTCTATTGAAATTTCCTGCTCTGCCTCCGAGGAGGAGGCTGTTATACTTTCCTGCTCAGTCTCCGAGGAGGAGGCTGTTATACTTTCCTGCTCAGTCTCCGAGGGAATTTCCGTTGTACTCTCCTGCTGTGTCCTTGCTGAGGTTGCCGTTGTACTCACCGGCTTTACCTCAGACGAATTATCCGTTGTACTCTCCTGCTTCTCCTTTGTGAGCACCTCTGTGGGGTCTACAAGCGTATCCGATGATGTAACGCTGTCTTTCAACTGTACGGGCAGCTTGGTTAACACCGTCTGATCTCCCCACAGCGTCGTATATAAATCCTCGTTCATACTGTAGGTGTACGCTGTGGTTACACCCGGAGAGAAGAAATATCCATTCGCCCATGTGCCAAACAGATAATTCTGTTTTTGTTCCGTCTTCTCCGCATAGAGCATGGAAATGGGATTGCCGGCTTTGGTATCCTTGGTCCGGTAGATATAGTATGGTTCCTTGCCATCGACCGGCTGACTTGATATACGGACATATTCCGCGCCGGAAATACTGATCGCCGTCGCCGCAAGGTGTCCCGCCTGTCCTGTCCGGTTGTCAATGATCTGCTCATCCTCAAGAGACTGCACTGTCTTGGCAGAAACGGCGGTTATGTTGGTGATAGCCTCCGCAGGATCTGCGGTACGCTCATAGCCGATGATGGTGTAGGTTTCGGACGAATCGTCGATATCGCCGTCAACATAATAATTGTATCCCCGTTCAGCAGCGGTATAAACGGCATTCCACTTGTCCGTATCGGTGATGACACCGATCTCACGTATGTAGGGGCGTACGATACCGTCACGTATCTGGGCAAGATAGACAACATCCGTACCGTTCCCTTTTTCCAGGTCGGCGGGTGCGCCTTCCTGCGTTCGCACGATCTCCGCTCCGTCGTTGGTGATAGGATACAGCACTTTATTGGATTCATTGTTGCCGCGCAGCACATCCAATCCCACCAGCGGTGAACCGGCTCGTTGGTCACGGGTCGCATAGAGACAGCCGCCACCGCCGTTCCCTTCGTCCACGTCTACATGGCTTACACACTGATAGACAATCCCGTTTTCGTCCGTAAAGGAATCGCCCACATCAGGTGACACGATCACGTTTGTGTATGGTGAACCGGTATTCAGCTTGTATGCCAGATACACCTGTGACGCCGGGTCTGACGTAATATTCAGTCCCGACATAAAGACTGACCAGCCCTCTGCTTCCAGCGAGGTGACCGCTTCTTCTCCGGCTTCTACCCGAAGCTCCGTAATGAAAAGCCTGTTGGCTGCGCTGACCGACAGAGTCGTCGGAATGATCAGAACCGCCGTTAAGAGTACGGCTAAAAATATAGCGATGATCCGCCTGTATTTCAGTTGTTGATTCATAATATCATACCGTCCTTTCTACAGTCTTTTCACAAGAGATGACCTTTTACGTTTCTGAAACTCCGCCCGGCTTGATTCCTTTTTTTCTGAGAAGATAAACGATGGGAATGTATGTGAGAATCGGAAGCAGGATACCCACATATTGATATTCCGACTGTACAAGCAGATTATAGATCGCATGATAGATGATAGCCGCACTGAGCAGCGCAAACGTACCGCAGAAGAAAAACTTGCGGCGTTTTTTGATATAGGAAATGCCCCAGCCGACCATTACGGTGCAGATACCATGGACAAGACCCGATCCAAAACCGCGGACAAATGCCCAGAGAATCGTTACCGTTTCAATGTTCTGAATCAGGATAACCATATTTTCCAGCAGCGCAAAGCCGACACCCAAGGCAAAGGCGTTTGGGATCAAAATATGGCGGTCGTCGTTTATCACGATCGCAAAATAAAGGATCGGAAGCATCTTGACGATCTCTTCCGTAACGGGCGTTATCGTTGTCGTGACATAAAAAACATCGTTATGGAATGAATCCAGAAGAATGTTGTTCAGCTCTGAAACAAACAGACAGGAAAAAATTCCCACGATCATGAAGATCACAAGACGGCGCAGTTTCTTTTCCGCCAGCGGCAGGATCAGCGCAAGGGATACTGTCATAGCGATAAAGACAATATAGGTCAGGTTGTCCATTTTTTAACACCTCTTTCCAAAACAGGAACGAATGCCAACAGCACTGCGCACTCCAGAACACAAATGATTAAGGAACAGAAAAACGGAAAACTGAAGCATTCGGCAAGCACCTCCATGATACACAGAAATGCGTAACCAAGCGAAAGCAGGTTATAGCTGCGTATCGACCTGATCAGACCGTGGCTCACGTCGTCTATGATCAGATGCTTGAGATGAAAATAGGACGCCAAGGCTAAAAACAGCATTTCTATACCGATCCAGACTGACGACGAGTTGATACCGAATATCACAGCAAGCGCACACCAGATCAATCCCACGGTGAGCGGCGCCGCCAATGCAATGATCCTCGTTTTGCGGAATTTCGGCGAACCGTCGTCCACGATAGAATCCATCTGTCCGAAGTTGGCACTAAAGAAAAAGAGAAAACTTCCGATGATCCCGAGCATTCCGACATTGAAGCCTTCGTTGATCTCACCGTTCACCAGGTACAGCAGCGTTGTAAATAACCGTCCGAGCATGGTACATCCGACACCCAAAACAATCATCTGAACGTATAGCGCTGATTTGTTCCGAAAGAACCGGTACAGTCCATAGCCGAATCCGATCCCCGCTGACACTGTCAGGGCAAGTGATAAATAAAGAAACATTGATAAATTACCTCCTTTGTTTTTGTAGTATATAATACTTCTTTATCGCAAAATACAATAATGTATAGTCAAAATTTTACTGTATTTTTTCGAATTATCCAATAGGTGTTCCAGTATGGAACAGGAAATTCACTCAGCAATTTCAGTTTAATGATATTATTTTGTTGATTATCTACAATAGAAGGTCTGACGGAAACAGCATAACAGCTACATAAACCACAAACTGAAAACGGGAGTTCATGACAGCCCGGTAAGAACATGACGTCCGTTTGCCGGATGCCGTAAAAATCACATGACACTCCGGGGTATCAGACACGGACGGTAATTTCCTGTGCTCCGCAGCCGTATCAAAAATTATCAGGCAGAGCGTTTTTTCGTTCGGCGAAAAATAAAATCATGTCTTACATTATAAATATAAATAATAATAGAAATAATATAATAGGAAAACGATCTGATTCTCTGAAGGCAGATGGCTTGTTCTATGGTATCTCCCCGCATTTTCCACGATTCTGACCTCAACAGAAGAATATTCCATAGCGTCACAGCACTCCCGATTGGATTTCTTTGATCCGCTGAACCCACAGCCTTGGATGCTCCGCTCTGAACTGCATCCGACGATAAAAACATCCCGTTCTGATTCACCTAAAATATAATTCAACATATTGATAAAGAAAAGAAACGTCAGAATAACGAATCAAAAAGAAAAACGGAATGACTTCCAACTTTGTGAAGGACATTCCGTTTTCAATAACCAATAACAAATCGCTATGAACGATTCTTTTCACAGCGATTTGTTCGTTTTCCTATTCGATTTTCGGTTTTCCGTCAGGAACCTCACGCTTTTTCGGAGGAACTTTTTCAGATATGGGGACAAACAGAATGGCAATCAAATGTTAAAAGATAAAAGATAAAAGATAAAACAGTAGGATAGGAGATAATCAATGGAGTTTCGAAAAATCGGGTTTATTTCATACGGTGACTTTCTCAGTCCTCAAAGATAGGAGTAGAAAGATAACGGTCACCGGTATCCGGCAGCAATACAACAATCTGCTTGCCTTCATTTTCCGGACGCTTTGCCAGCTGAAGAGCGGCAAATACGGCTGCGCCGGAGGAAATGCCGACCAGAAGACCTTCTTTTCTGGCAATCGCCTTACCCGTAGCAAAAGCGTCTTCATTTTCCACAGGAATCACTTCATCATAGATTTCGGTATTCAGCGTATCCGGTACAAAGCCTGCGCCGATACCCTGAATCTTATGCGGACCTGCCTTTCCCTGTGACAGCACCGGAGAACCTGCCGGCTCTACGGCGACTACCTTGACGGAAGGCTTCTGCTCTTTCAGATAGGCGCCAACACCTGTCAGCGTACCGCCGGTTCCGACACCGGCCACAAAAATATCTACCGCACCGTCCGTATCATTCCAGATCTCAGGACCGGTGGAAGCACGATGCGCTGCCGGATTGGCAGGATTCGTAAACTGGCTGGGAATAAAGCTATGGGGAATTTCCTCCGCCAACTCGTTCGCCTTTTCAATCGCACCCTTCATACCTTTGGCACCTTCGGTCAGAACGATCTCTGCGCCGTATGCCTTGAGCAGCTTTCTGCGCTCTACACTCATCGTCTCCGGCATGGTCAGAATCGTACGATAACCTCTGGCAGCTGCGACTGCCGCCAGTCCGATACCGGTATTGCCGCTGGTCGGCTCGATAATCACGGACTCCGGCACCAGAACACCCTTTGCCTCTGCATCATCCAGCATTGCCTTGGCAATTCTGTCTTTGACACTGCCGGCAGGATTGAAGTATTCCACTTTTGCCACAATCTTTGCTTTCAGGTCATGTTCCTTTTCCAGATGAGTCAGTTCCAATAACGGGGTATTGCCGATTAAGTCCGTAATGCTCTGATAAATTTTCATAATTCATTCTCTCCTTTAGTTCATGTTCGGATATTGTCAGTACTTCGGAAAGCCATTGCTCACCGGTACTACGTTTCTTTGCCAAAAAGATATGAGGACACAAAATCTGCGTCAACATCGCTGCGCTGATCGGATCTTCATTCACAGGACTTCCTTTCACCAATTCTTAGTAAACCTACTTAATTGATAGGCTTATTATATCATAGCATACCGACTCTGTCAATAGGTTTTTAAAAAAATATTTATGAGAATCGGTGCGGCACGATTGCTGCACAATGATCGCTATAGAATCTCACTCTTCTTAGTCGATAGTATTGACAGATTTTTTCCATAATAGTAAAATATAATTAGCATCAATTAATAAATCTCATCAAACACAGGAGGTATCAACTATGAAACGCATATTGAAACATTTTTTAGCAAAAGCAGCCGCTGTAACATTATCCGCCACAGTATTGCTGGGCGGAAGTATCGGTATCCTGCCGCAGGTGACGGAAAGCGGCATCGTGGCACAGGCGGTCAATGCCGACAGAGATTTTATGACCAAAGAAGTTTATAACCAGTATGCAGACGAAAACGGTCTTGCCATCACCGGATACAGAGGAACAGATCCCCATGTTGTCATTCCCAGCACACTTTTCGGAAAAAAAGTCGTGGAAATCAATAGTTTTGCTGAAAATACCGTCATCGAAAGCGTTCAGCTCCCTGACGGATGTGCAGAAATTGACAGCTGGGCATTCAAGAACTGTACCAATCTGAAAACAGTCGTTATTCCGAACAGTGTCGTTTATATGGGGTACAGTGTTTTTGAGAACTGTACTTCCCTGGTCAATGTCACTCTACCCGAAAAACTGATCAGCTCGTATAGCGGCGGATCCGGTATGTTTGACTACTGTACTTCGCTGACTTCCATCACGATTCCGGGCGGATGGAAAGACGTACCGGAATGGATGTTCCGAAATTGCAAAAACCTGAAACATGTTACAATCTGTGAAGGCGTAGAACGCATCGGCCAGGAATACGATGGTCATGTCTTCTATCAATGCAAAAGTCTGGAAAGCGTTTCTTTTCCCGACAGTGTCAAAGAGTTCAGCTCAAACAACTTTGTGGAATGTACTTCCCTGAAAAAAATAACGCTGCCCAAAAATCTTATCCGATTACCCGAGACCTTTTCTTACTGTACGGCGCTACAGGAAGTCATTGTCGGGGAAAAGACGGAAAAAATAGCATCCTCTGCTATCAGACACTGTGAAAACCTGCAGAAAGTCGTCATTCCTCCGTCTGTAACAAAAATCGAAAATAATGCTATCCTGAAAAAGGAATGTCCGAAGGTCGTCATCTGGGGAAAAGCCGGCTCCGAAGCTGACAGATTTGCTGCCAGCGCCGATCTCCCCTTTAATGAAATGATTGACCCGACCGGCATTTCCCTCAACACCTCAAACCTGGAACTGAAACTGGGTTCAACCTATACCCTCAGCGCTATCGTAAAGCCGGATACCGCCTATGATTCCAGCGTCACCTGGAAATCTTCCGATACAAAAGTAGCAACGGTAAACAACGGACTTGTCACGGCAAAAGGATACGGTACCGCAACCATCACCGCAAGAACCGTCAACAATAAGACTGCCACCTGTCAGGTAACCGTCATCTGTCCTCCTGCCAACGTCACCCTCAGTCAGACCTCTCTGACACTCAATAAGGGTAATTCCACGGTGCTGAAGGCAACCGTTTCCCCTGACAGCGCCACCGATAAGACCATCACCTGGTCCAGTTCGGATTCCTCGGTTGCAACCGTCTCTCGAGGCACCGTGAAAGCAGTCAATGTCGGTACCGCAACCATCACCGCAAGAACCGTCAACAACAAAACCGCCACCTGTAAAGTAAAGGTTATCAATCCTGCCACCGATATCATACTCAACCGGACCAGTCTCACCATCGAACAGGGAGAGAACTTCGCTCTTATCGCAACCGTTATTCCGGAAGATGCAGTTGATACCACCGTCACCTGGCGCAGTTCCAATACATCTATTGTCACCGTCACCGAAGGGTATGTAACGGGTATCAATCCCGGTACCGCTGTCATTACCGCAAAAACCACCGACGGCCTGACGGCTTTCTGTACGGTTATCGTCACCGGCCCTGTCACCAAAGTGAATCTCAGCCAGACTTCCCTTTCTCTCAATAAAGGAGAAGCTGCGATGCTCACCGCAACGGTGATCCCCACGAATGCCAAAGACAAAACCATCACCTGGTTCAGTTCCAATCCTTCTGTAGCAAGTGTTGACAACGGATATGTGACAGCTGTCAATACAGGTACCGCTTCCATTACCGCTATGAGTTCAAACGGAATTACGGCATCATGTCTTGTCACAGTAACCAATTCCGTCACCGGTATCTCCCTGAACCGGACAAGCCTGTCCCTCAATAAAGGTAAGACGGCAACCCTGATTGCCACCATTACACCGGCTGATGCCGACCAGCAAACCATTTCCTGGTTCAGTTCCAACTCCAATGTGGCAACGGTTGCAGACGGCATCGTAACGGCTAACGGCTCCGGCTCCGCAACGATCACCGCACAGACCGCTAACGGATTGACTGCCACCTGCAAGGTAACCGTCACCAATCCGGTCGTCAAAGTAACCCTCAATAAAACCGTCCTGTCGCTTGCCAAAGGAAATTCCGCAACCCTGACAGCCACCATTACACCGGCCGACGCCGACCAGAGAACCGTTAACTGGACAAGCTCCAATACCACTGTCGCCACCGTTTCCGGCGGCAAGGTCACTGCCAGAAACGCCGGCACTGCAACCATTACGGCAAAAACCGCTAACGGAAAATATGCTGCCTGCAAGGTAACGGTTACCGTTCCCGTCACAAACGTAAGCTTCAACATCACTTCCGCTACCCTTGGCAAGGGCGAAACACTCACCTTGAAAGCAACGGTCACGCCGTCAGACGCCGGCAATAAAACCGTCACCTGGACAAGCTCCAATACCACTGTCGCCACCGTTTCCGGCGGTAAGATCACCGCAAAGAATACAGGCACCGCAACGATCACCGCAAAGTCCTCCAACGGTAAAACGGCTTCCTGTAAGATCACCGTCAAGGCTGCCGCTTCCCGGATCACTCTGAATAAGACCTCCCTGACAATGGGTGTAGGTGAGACTTTCAAATTCATCAGCTCCATCACAGACGGCGCTTCCTACAAGCGAACCTTTACTTCTTCCGATACCTCCATACTGATGATCACCGCCACCACTACCGGTACCTGCACCGTCAAGGCGCTCAAAACCGGTACCGCCACCATCACCGTCAGGACCTTCAACGGTAAAACGGCTTCCTGTAAAGTCACTGTCAAAGCCGCCGCTTCCAAGATCACCATTAGTCCTACTCAAATCAATCTGAAAGTCGGACAGACTTATAAAATTTCCAGTTCCGTGACAGACGGCGCTTCTTACTACCGTTATTTCTGGTCAACCGACACCAGCGTTGCTTCCATTCAGTCCAGAACCACCGGTACTTGTACCATCAAGGCACTCAAAAAAGGCACCTGCCAGATTAAAGTCAAAACCTATAACGGCAAGACTGCCGCCTGTACCGTCACAGTCAGTTAATAGCATACGATCATTCCCGACCGATATATGACTAACCGTCATATATCGGTCATTTTTTGCCATCATACCGGACCGATCACAGATACATCTGCCGGAAAAATCCCACGGAACAACGATTTGCGGATGAATTCGTCTCAACTAATTGCAAGATCAAAAAAGATGGTGTATAATAGAAAACACTCTTAGGAAACGGAAGGAAAACCATGACGTTAAAAGAATTAAAAGTCGGACAGTCGGCTGTTATCACCAAAGTAGGCGGCAGCGGCAGTCTGCGGCAGCATTTTCTGGATATGGGCGTGATCCCTGATACCGAAATTACATTAGTCAAACTGGCGCCGATGGGTGACCCGATGCAGCTGCGGCTTCACGGCTATGAACTGACCCTGCGGCTGGCGGATGCGGAACAGATTGATATCAGACCGCTGAAAGAAACCAGCAAAACCGTCTCTCATCAAAAAATCTCCGCCGCTCATCCCGGACTGGGAGAAGACGGAAAATATCACCCCAAAGGCAGCGGGAATCCTCTGCCGGATGACGCATTACTGACCTTTGCGCTGGTCGGTAACCAGAACTGCGGTAAGACAACCCTTTTCAATCAGCTGACCGGAGCGAATCAGCATGTCGGTAATTTCCCCGGCGTTACCGTTGACCGGAAAGACGGCGCTATCAAAGGATACAAAAATACTCTGGTGACCGATCTGCCGGGCATCTATTCCATGTCGCCTTACAGCAGTGAGGAAATCGTCTCCCGGAATTTCGTCCTCGATGAAAAACCCAAGGCAATCATTAATATTCTGGACGCAACCAATATAGAACGCAATCTCTACCTGACAATGCAGCTGCTGGAACTGGATATCCCGATGGTAGTGGCACTGAATATCATGGATGAACTCACGGCAAACGGCGGTTCGGTGGATATCAATCTGCTGGAATCCCTGTTAGGAGTACCGGTCGTGCCGATCTCTGCCGTCAAGAATCAGGGTGTGGACGAATTGGTCAAACATGCCCTGCACGTTGCCCATTATCAGGAAAAACCGAAACGGCAGGACTTCTGTCCCGCTACCGGCAAGAGCGGCGCCGTACACCGATGTCTCCATGCAGTTCGTCATCTGATCGAAGCAAAAGCGAAAGCAGCGGATATTCCTCTGTATTTTGCCTCGAGTAAATTAGTGGACGGCGATCAGCTGATTTCAGACCGTCTGCAGCTCAGTGAAGAAGAAATTGCCATGCTTGAACAGATCGTCCGTCAGATGGAACGGGAACGCCATACCGATCGGAATGCCGCCATTGCGGAAATGCGCTTTCGTTTTATCCAGAATGTCTGTTCCCAGACCGTCACCAAACCCCACGAAAGCCGCGAACATAAACGCAGTGAAAAAATCGATAAACTCCTGACAGGAAAATATACCGCGATCCCCATGTTCATTCTGATTATGGGAACGATTTTCTGGCTCACCTTTGACCTGATCGGCGGCAATCTCCAGAATCTCATGGAATCCGGTATTGATACGTTGATCAGCCTTGCTCAGCAAGGCTTTGCGCAGGCGGATGTCAATCCGATTCTGAGCGGACTGGTCACAGACGGTATCTTTGCCGGCATCGGCAGTGTCCTGAGTTTTCTGCCGATCATCATCACACTGTTCCTGTTCCTGTCCATTCTGGAGGACAGCGGTTATCTGGCGAGAGTCGCCTTTTTTATGGATAAGCTGCTGCGAAAGATCGGTCTCTCCGGACGAAGTATTGTTCCGATGCTGATCGGGTTCGGCTGTACGGTTCCTGCTGTGATGGCGACCCGTACCCTGCCCAGTGAACGTGACAGAAAAATGACGATCCTGCTGACACCCTTCATGAGCTGTACCGCTAAACTGCCGATCTACGCATTTTTTGCGGAAGCGTTCTTCCCGGCATACAGCTGGATGATTATTTTCGGATTATACTTCACGGGAATCCTCACCGGAATCCTGATTGCCCTGCTCTATAAGAAAACGCTGTTCAAAGGAGAAGCCGTTCCCTTTGTCATGGAACTGCCCAACTACCGTATGCCCGGCGCCATGAATGTCATGCGCTTACTCTGGGATAAAGCCAAAGATTTTCTGCAGCGTGCCTTTACGGTCATTTTTGTTTCCACGATCGTTGTCTGGTTCCTCCAGCACTTCAATTTCCAGTTCAATATGGTTGAAAATTCACAGGACAGCATTCTGTCTGTGATTGCCGGCGCCATTGCCCCTGCTTTTGCGCCCATCGGACTCGGCGACTGGCGGATCGTTACCGCTCTCATCAGCGGCTTCATGGCAAAAGAAAGTGTCGTTTC
>CACYCN010000077.1 GCA_902772895.1 uncultured Ruminococcus sp. | reverse complement strand
TCAAATGCCTGATCTTTCAGATGGATCCGGATCTCCCACGTCACACTGTCAGAAGTCACTTCCGCAGCGGTTTTGGCAATTCCGAGATTTCCGCCGATCGGATTCAGCACCTCATAGGCTGAATCGATACCGCCTTTGCCTTCTGCGGTATTCTTCACAACAAAAGACTGTTGCTGATGATCCGTCCTGACTGTCGTGCGGTAACGCAGGGTATATTGATAAACCGGGTCCGTTTCCGGAATATGATACGTCCAGGATTTATCTCTGAGAGGATCGACTCCCAATTCCTCCCATGTCAGGAAACGTCTTTCCGCCAGGTCCTGATCCCGATAGCACAGAACGGTGACACCCTCCCCATAATAAGAAGAAATTTCCTGCATATCCGGATCAATGGTATCCGTGATCGCCGTACCCGACAACGGATACAGACAATCCTTATTGGTCACAATCTCCCATTCGATATCGGAATAACCCACACCGTCCCGGTATTCCGAAGTCACTCCTACACTGTTCTTGACCAGATCAGAGAATTCGATCAGACTTTCATGATAGGTAGCGGTGTTATCGGACGGATAGGAATCGCCGAAAATCCGAGCGGTATTGCCGGTTTCTTCAAACGTTGCATTACCGCTGTGGGCAATCCGATCCGGATCGACCGACGCCGAATAGGAAAACACCAGTTTATCCTGATGATTCATGGACGGGATGCGGACGGAAAAGGTATTGCCGGTTCGTTGGGTAATCACGGGAGTTGTCTGAGCGGTATTGACAGAACCGGTACTTTCAAAGCGGATATCGCCGCAATACGTCAATGCGCTTCCCATGGTATCGGTCAGCGTCAGATCGGAAGTGGTGCCGTCCGAGAGCACCGATACCCGATAGTCAATTTGTTTCCGAACGGGATCATAGGTTCCCTCTTTGGTGACGGAAGCATTATGCGGATCCTCCCGCATCAGCGGAAAGGTTTTCTCATCAATGGCAAATACTTCCGTCTCCTCACTGCCCAGTGTGCCGCTGAGGGTCATCCGGATCACTGCGGAAGACGAATCACGGAACCGCATCATATGCTCGGTATCATCCGTATTCCACTGCAGCACCAGCATATTGGTACTTTTATCATACGTGATCGGATTCCGGGAAAGGGTTCCCCATTTGCCGAGATTGACATTCATCATCATGGAAAAATCATCCCGGACACGGAATCCTGTCGGAAGCGGAAACGTCAACGGTTTCCCGTTGGTTTCAAACTGTAAATCATGTCGTTCTTCAAATACCAGACTCAGTTGATATAACACATCTTTCCGGTACTCGATCACCGAAGACTCTTCACAGTCTTTTCCGTAAACCTGATCTCCTACGGTCAATTGCCAGTTTGTCAGAAATTCTGACAGGTCAGTGGAATAACGGATCTCAGAATCCGCCGACACCATTATACCGCCGCTCAGTAAACTCAGTATCAGCAGTATGGCAATCACCGCATGAAAAACGTTTTTTCTACGTGTCCTCATACTGCTCCTCCTTTTCTTCCCTCTTCCGTTTTTTCCGAAGGAGCAGCAGCAGGATCATTCCTGCCGAACAACCCGTTATGGTCCATAACAGCATCAGACAGTTCCTGTCACCTGTCTTCACCAGATTGATGACACTTTCCAGGATACTGCCGGAAGATGTGTCGGGTTGCCTGGAAATCTCCGGCTGAGAAACACTGTCCTCCCCTGTTCCGGAAGAGACTGACGGATGGGATATTTCATCATCCGGGGAAGGTTCGGATGATTTTGTTTCCTTATCCGACAGAACGGTATTACAAAATTCCAGTTCTTCTGGTTTATGATAGTTACCGTCAACGCTTGCGCTGAGTGAATACAGCAGCAGTCCGTTGCAGCTTTCGACCACAAACACTTCAACGGAATATATTCTTTCATCATATTGTATCCTGGCATCCTCACCCTTCTGTTCAAACACTTTATAGAAATAACTGCCGGGTTCGGAAATGCCGATTTCAAATTTTCCTTTTTCCTGCTCTGTCAGCAGCAGAAGTTCTTCGTTTGGTCTGGGATAATCTGCCCGTTCAGGCTCGATCATAATCTGATAGACATGATCCTGATGATCCTTCAGCATCCGGCACGAAACGGGGATCTCCGCTTCCACTCTTTGATTCCCCTCTGCCTGTACGACCAGACGACTAACCATGCTGAAAGAGAGTATGCTGACAAAAGCGACTGAAAGAATGCGAATCAAAGCTTTCACGGCAGCCCCTCCTTCCTTCTGATACAATATTGACGGATATTTCTGTTTGGTATTCGTTCGATATTCTTTATCCTTTTCCCTGATTTCTTTTTGATTTTTATTGATTTTCACTTACCGTTTCCTGATATCCAACGCTGTCATTCCGTCAGACAGGCAAATACAATCGTTCTTGTATCATTATCGCCGCCGATACAAGTGGAAAATGCAATCAGCCGTCCCTGCAGCTGTGTCGGCGAAACGTCGGTATGGGTCTGCAGATAGGAACGAACCGTTCCTTTTTCCGGATCAAAGATGGCTTTCTCCGCAGCACTTGCCTGTAATGCGGCAAAGATCGACAGCCGCATCCGTTTTTCACCGTTTTTTCCGACCAACAATGTCCCGTTACGATGCTGACAAAGATAACTTTCCTCCAGAAAGCGATCCAGTGCCCCGAATAACTTGCCATATTCCATATGATGCCCGTAGATCAGTGAAAAATCATCGGTAAAACGGGGATCATTGCGGCTGTCCAGAAAAATGCTGCCGCCCAGGGAATAGCGTCCGAACGGATCGGTATTCAGATACTTGATATTATCGCTATACTGCATCACCGGATAGTCAATATCGGTATCCTCCACCGTCAGCCAGGCAATCATATCCTCTGACAGCGGCGGATCGTCCTTTGATGCCGTCACCGCACCGGGTTTATAGTGCAGTAAACTATCGTCAATGGTATGACGGTACACATACCAGCTGTCATAGATACACCAGGAAACGATCAGCAGAATCATCACCAGTATGAGCAGCAGAAGCCGCTCATACCAGATATTGACTTTTTTCCAGAATGTCAGTAACACTTAGTCTTCCTCTGCTTCTCTTCTCTTATTCTTCACAATCAGGAAGACGATCGCACCCAGTACAACAAGACCCAGAATTACCGGTCCGGAAACTGCTAAAATGACACCTGTCGGAATCTGACCGTCACGGGTATTGGTAAAATCAACGGTAACATTGTTCACTAAGCCGCTGCCGGAAGCAACATCCAGACGATTCTCTGTCGTATCATTTTCATCATCTGTCTGGTAAGAAGGACTGTAATCTTCCTTACCGTCGGTGATGGTATAGACAGTGCCTTCTGCCAGACCTCTGATGGCAATCTTCTGACCATGCTGGAGATAGAAAACCTGACGGATCTTGCCGTCATTATCGACTGTCAGAACAGCGGGCTGTTGAATATCCTCTGTAATGACGGTAGTCGCACTGTTCGGTTGACCGGAGATCTGAGCATCCGCATTACCGTCCGTCGTAGCGTCAATACCGTCATCCTGATAGGAAACGGCATATTTCGTTCCCGGAACCGCATTGCCAATGTCAACGGTAAAGGCAAAATACTTGTCCTTTGAAGCCTGATTTCCTTCGACCTTCTTACTGAAAGTCAGGTCATGGGTCGTATACTCATTGGTAAAGCCCTGTGACTTGAAATCAGACGTCTCCAGACCGTCCTTTTCACCGGTCTTATCTTCGCCGGATACCACCTTGCCGTCAGAACCGTAAGTGGTTCCGTTGATCGAGATCGTACTGTCATTTGCATGAAGAACATACTGACTGACTGCCAGTTTTTTTCCGGAATCATCGGAAGCGTCCGTGACATAGACATCCAGCACTCTGGTAAGATCCGCATCATAGACGATTCCCTGTACAGAGGTATTATCCTCCGAAATGATGTAGCGATAGATACCGGGTTCATCAAAGGTCACCTGACGCAGATCAAGGGTGACGGTCTTCTTCGCATACTTTTCACCGGCATCCAGATTCTTGACATAATCAGAAGTATTCTGATCCTTCTGCAAAACGGCACTGTCTGAGGGGACAAAAGAAACCGTAAAGCTCCGGTCATTCTGATCGGTATCCGTCACACCGTTACCGGTAAAAGCGATCTTTTCCGGTGAAGGGCCAGGATATACGGCAATCGTCTGACTGTCTGCACTGTAATGCTGCGCAGTCCCTGCGGCGAGCGTATACCGGAACGATACATTCGGTACATTGGCGCCTTCCGCCATGACAAGATATTTGTCAAAGCTGGTTTCGGTGCCTTGGACAGAGGTATAATTTCCGACAGCACCCACTGTCAGCGGCATGGCAGCCGCTGTCGCTGTCAGCAGAGCGGCTGTGGTCAGAGTGGCGAGAATTTTCCTTTTTTTCATGATCTTTTCCTCCTGAAATCAATTTTTGAGCAGCTTCTGAATTATCAATATATTCCGTTGCTGCCCGATATATGCCTCGTCTTCGCAGCAGAAGGATCATCTTCCTCTGAAATATGACTGTTGTCAGGCTCAGAATAAGGATCGTTCCCTACAAAGACGGAGTCATCGGATACCTGATACGGAAACATAATTGTCGTTTCCACTGCTCTTCCCATCATATGACCGGAAATATCACATTTTACCACAAAATAGTTAAGGATTTTCCACATCGCAGAACCGCCAATGCCGGGTTTCACAGCAATGACAGAGCAAGTCTCCGGAGGGTATTTTCGATTGCGGCAGGATGACCGGTCTGAGACGGTGAAGCAGTTTGTTGACGCACATTGATTCGCATCCGTCAAAAAAGAAAACAACCAGAAAGAACCTCAATGGTTCATTCTGATTGTATTACTATCGGATGAAATAATATGCCGTAATGACTCGATAACAAAATGTGAAAAAATCCATAATACTATAATCAGCTAAACAGAATAAACCATATTTTTGTATGATTCTGTTGTGCCCTATTATAGCATCGCATTCGACAAATCTCAACCCCTGAATGTGTGCAAAATATCATTTTCATTGAGATAATTTCCAGTAATCAATGGATATTTTTGGTAGTTTTGTATAAATTCTGAAAAGTTGCACGATCTTTGGAGAAATGCGATTATATTTCTCGTGCAATATAAAATTTTAAAATTTTCACAATTTTTCCCTCTCAGAAGAGTCGTTTTCTTCTGATACGAGGGATTTTTTTCACTGAATCATCCGAAAACAGATCAACGGAAAGATCATCCGATGAGCAGGAATTCACTGTCAATGTCACTATTGTACCATAATCCGGCAATCTTCTTCCCATTCTCTGACAGGTAACGGATTGGTAGAATGAAAAAACACAGGCATATGTACTACCCCAAAAATAGTCATATACCTGTGTATATTTTTGCAGCCGGAAAGCAGACCCCCTGATACTGCTTCCGCATACAAAACCAATCAGAAACAAACGGAAGACAAACATTATCTGTCAGAAAAAGCCATTGTGATTTTCTGACCATAAACGCATATACGCCAATCCACCATTTCCGTTCAAAATGGACCCTTAATGAACGATCAACGTAAAACCGGATTCCGCCGCATTAAGAGGTGTATTCTCTTCATTGAGCAGAACACACTGATAAAAGACGAGCGCATCATAAGTACCCTTGGAAAGTGTCTGATTGAGCGGAATCTCTTCCAGACCATGACCGGGTTCCAGTAACGGGGAGCTATACAAAACGGTTCCGTCACTCAGCTTTACCGTTGCGAAAAAGCCAACGGTATTATTCTTGGGATTTCCCACACGAAGCTTCAGTGTGGTATCCCCCTCATTCATTTCGGCCTGATAATAACCGGGAATCTGTGTGCCAGGCTTGGAAGCTTCACCGTCCTGCTGGTCACTGACATTCGTATCCCATCCGTCGGTAATGACACCGACAACGCCTTCCGAACGAGAAGTTTCCGGTGTTTTCTGGTTCATGAGCAGGACGATTGTCACACCTGCTCCGATCATAATCACTGCGCTCAGAATAATGATAATCGGAAGTATTTTATTTTTTTTGTTTTTGGTTTTCTGATTTGTTTCACTCACTTGATGATATCTCCTGCTTGTCAGATTTTCTTTAGAGTAACGCCGCATTGATAACGGCAATACCTCTGCGACAGGTCAGCAGACGGTGCAATCACTGCAACATCCGAAGATTCCGAAGCCGCAGTGATAACCGTCCGGCAGAATCCATGATCCTGTCTTTCCCGTCGGGATCGGAACAGTTCATATCCGGTCATCCGGGAATATAATGATACTATACACAAAAACGGTTTCTTTCTCAAGTATTCTGGGACGAACGGTTGATTTTAGGGACGAATGGTTGTAAAATAACAATAGAGGAATGTTGAAACCTACATGAGATTATGGGAGAATCAGAATGAAAATTGCGATTGTCGATGATAATCCATCCGAGATCAACAGATTATCACAAAGTATCAGTCTCTGGGCACAGCAGAACGGTATTGTGACAGAAACGAAACCCTTTGACAGCGGAGAAGCTTTTTCCCGGAGTCTGTCGGAAGATAAATATGACATCGTCTTTATGGATATTATCCTGAACGGTCAGAACGGTATTGAAACTGCCCGTCAGCTGCGTCATCTGACGCTGGAAACGCTATTGATATTTGTCACATCCAGTACGGAATTCATGGCACAGGCATTTCCCTGTCATGCCTTTGACTATGTGATAAAACCCTGTCAGGACGAACAGATTCACCGGATCCTGAATGAAGCGATGCGGGCGCTGCATAAGCCGGTCGATTATCTGGATCTGAACGATGATCGTCTGGGAGGGAAACTGCTGCTTTCGGATATCCTGTATGTCTATTCCGACTCCAATTACTGTGATATCTATACCAAAAAGCAGCTTCGGAAAGTACGTATTTCTTTCACCGAACTGTCTCAGAAGCTGTCAGGACATCCATCCTTCATGGTTGTCGGCAGAGGTGTCATCGTGAATTTTGATAACACCTCCCATATCAGCGGACTGGACTGTGTCATGACAAACGGTGATAAAGTACCGGTCAGCCGCAGAAAAATCAAGGAAACCGAACAGGCTTTTCTGAACAGACAATTCAGTCAGCTGCTGGCAGAAGGAAACTGACGATGATCTATGCCAATCTGATCTGAGAACATAAACCAAGAAACCACCATCACATTGATACTCGAAATAATTAACTTTTTAATTAACTTTTTGCTGTTCATCGTATTACTCATAATGAAAATCAAAGAATCAAAATATCAAACAGGGACTGTCTTTTGTGACAGTCCCTGTTTTTTCAATAGTTGGTTGTTATGAAACGGCGCAGGACAGAAACCTGTCCGTCAAAGGAATCCTGCACGAAAGTCAGATCATCCAGAAGGCATATAACTGCCAATACAGGATATTGTAAATCACAGCTGCCATCATTAACATGGTAACACCATTCACGATTCTGCGTCTGACCGTCATCGGTTCCCGCAGCAAACGGATGAGTCCAGCCACGATCATCACCGCCAGTATCACACCCAGTACACAATACCCGCCTGACCAGATACGATACCCCATCATATGCCACATTTCTTCATCCGACAGACTCATCGCACAGGGTGCCAGAAGCAATAGTGAACCGAGAATCAACAGACAGCTGACAGCACACCATTTTCCCATGATAATCTTATTTTCTTGTTTCCGGATCTTACGGAGCACCGCACGGGTCATCTTAACCATCAGGCAGACCATGGCAAACGCCAGAGCCACTCCCCAGCAGATGACCGGAATCCACATAGCAGCAAGATCACCGCTGCTGAGAATAAGATAATCATTACCGCCGGCAGCCAGTTTATCGATCTGATCCGTTGTCTGACGTGCGCCAAGATAATTTGCAAATAAATCTTCCGTCCCATCCATGGTGGATGTCAGCGAGATCAGGCGGAACGGCCCGCTCATGATTGCCGGCAGAAACATCACCGTTCCATTGACGCCATCATGTTTATCAATCTCCGGTTCATTCATCACCAGTTTAACCATATCGTTACAGAAACACCGTTCTCCGATCTGATTCGTGAGGACTACCATTCCGATACCGGTAGTAGGATCAAACTGAAGCATACTGCTGCAGGATGACGTATTCCCGCCATGCCCGATAATATTGGCGCCATAGATTGATTCCCAGAATCCGTGACAGGTGACAGGGATATCCGTATCACCGAGATACGTCGTTGTTGTAAACAGTTCCTGATAGGTCTGACGATTCTGAAAGAGTATCGTCTCAGGATCAGCGAGCGCTCTGGCAAATGTTGTCAGGTCACCGATATCAGAGGTACACATTCCCGCCGGATAGGCAATGATATAACGATAACAATCCCCTGCACTCTGACCGTCACGGAGATATCCCTGCAGATTCTTACGGTTTTCCGCCACCTGGGGATTATCACTGAGATCCGGACGAAGGGCAGAATGTTTCATACCGAGAGGTTCAAAGATATGGTTCCGGACATAATCGGCATAGGACTCACCGCTGATACATTCCACGACATAAGCAGCCAGAGCGGCGCCCCAGTTACTGTATGCCTGCACAAGACCGGGTTCAAACGACTGATTCGGCTGATAGGTTCTGAGAAATTCTCCCAAAGGAAGAATTGCCGAAGGATCCGGTGTTTCCAGTTCAAAAAGCAGCTGATCGAAACCGGCGGTATGGTCCATCAGATGCAGCATTGTGACGGGTTTCTCATAATGCAGATGGGTCAGGAAACCTGTCGGCAGATAATCCTTGATATTACGGTCCAGATCAAGTTTTCCCTGTTCTTTGAGCTGCATAGCGCTGACCCAGATCAGGGTTTTGCTGATACTGCCCCAATCCAGCACCTGATCCGGACTCAGCGAAAGATTCTTTTCCTTATTGGCATAGCCGAAGGTATCGGAATACAGTATACCGTTCCGGTCAAATACGGAGACCGCCATACCGGCAGCCGTCGCTTCATGTTCGTTCCAGAAAGCCGTTATGGCAGCTTTGACAGACTCAGACGTCCATGGCTCCGTATTTTTCTCCTGTGAAGGTTCCGCACTGACCAATACCGGACACATGGCACATACGAGACTGACTGTCAGTAAGAAACACAATAATCCTGACAGCCATCTGATCCGGAACTGATTTTGGAAATTTCGTCTCATAAACATCCTCTCTTTCGCATTCGGATGCCGTTACATTACCGGTATCCGTTTTTCACGTCTCATTTTATTCTATTATAGCATCATAACTCATGTTTCACAAGTCCTTTTCACCAATCAACAAAAATCCCTTGCAAAAAGAAAAGCTCCTCTCAGAAAAGAGGAGCCGAAAGAACCATCACTTTGCTGTTTTGATAAATTCAAAGTTCTGTACCAGATAGATCACACCGGAGATGAGTGTAAAAATAACGGAGATCCACAGCAGAACGGTTTGCGCGACCCAGAACCAGAATGAAACGGATTCCGGTTGGTCAAAGCGGATGATTCCCATTGAATGCAGTTCCAACAGATATTGCAGCAGCATGACAACCAGTACCGCTACAATCTGGCTTACGGTTTTGAGCTTACCCCAGACATTGGCAGCCACGACTTTTCCCTTACCGGAAGCTGCCAGACGTACCGACGTCACCGCAAATTCACGGGTTACAATCACGATCAGTACAACGGCATCCGTAATTCCGAGCTGGATAAAACACGCCAGTGCCGAGAGAATCATTACCTTATCAGCCAGAGGATCGGCGAATTTTCCGAAATCCGTAATCAGATTCCGTTGGCGGGCAATCTTTCCGTCCAGATGATCGGTATAGGCAGCCGCCGCAAAAATGATCAGCGCAATCAGATAATGATGCGGAATACCGGGCATCAACAGAAAAAACACATAGAACGGCACAAGACACAGCCGCAGCATCGTCAGTTTATTGGGAAGATTCATGGGAAATTATCCTTTCGAAGAAAATTGGAAATCATCAATGCACAGGCGGCATGCAGCCGCATCAGACAGGTTCCGCTCAGCCAACAGGACAGTCCATTCAGCCGGAGTAGATTCCCATCAGGTCACAATCCAGCGTATCCGTCACCTGAACATGAATGATATCGCCGATTTTCGGCTTAGTCAGTTCGGTAATAAAGAACACCTTACCGTCCACTTCAGGGGCGTCAGCCTTACTTCTGCCGAAATAACATTCCGCATAGCGGTCAAAGCCTTCACAGATCACCGGAATGGTTTTTCCGATCATTTTCTTGGCATGTTCGGTCATAATCATCTGCTGTTGTTCCATAATCAGATTCTGACGATGTTTTTTGGTTATTTCATCAATCTGATCCTTCATTTTTGCCGCAGGGGTATCTTCCTCAGCGGAATACGCAAAGCAACCCAGACGTTCAAACTTCATTTCATTGACGAACTCGGACAATTCCGTAAATTCTTCTTCCGTTTCGGAAGGGAAGCCGGTCATGACGGTGGTACGGATGGTAATTCCCGGTACACGCTGCCGCAATTTCTGAACGAGAGCCGATAAAGCGGCACGATCTCCCTTACGGTTCATCAGTTTAAGAATTCTGCCGTTACAATGCTGCATAGGCAGGTCAATATATTTCAGAATTTTCTCTTCCTGCGCAAAGGTATCGATCAGTTCATCGGTCATACGCTCCGGGTAGCAATACAGAACACGCAGGAATCCGACTTCCTCGATCTCACATAACCGTTGGAGCAGTTCCGGCAATAACGACTTCCCGCCTGTCAGATCCTCCCCATAGCGGCTGGTATCCTGCGCCACTAAGATGAGTTCTTTGACGCCCTTCTGAGAGAGTTCTTTTGCCTCCTGAAGGATATCCTCCATCGGACGGCTGCGGAAACGTCCGCGAATCATCGGGATAGCGCAGTATGTACAGTGATTATCGCAGCCCTCAGCAATTTTGAGATAAGCATAATAGAACGGAGTACTCCGCACTCTGCCGCCGCATAAGGAAAGCTCTGTTTTTTCCGGAAAACTTTCCACCTTCTGATGTTCGAGTACTTCCCTGATAATGGCAGCGATATCACCATTGGCGCCGATTCCCACTACGGCATCCACTTCATATAATTCTTTCATTACTTCTTTCTGATAGCGCTGTGCAAGGCATCCTGTCACGACGATCGCCTTGATCTTCCCTTCTTTTTTGAGACTTGCCAGTTCGAGAATCTCATCAATACTCTCCTGTTTGGCGTCCTCAATAAAGCCGCAGGTATTCACGATCGCCACATCGCAGAAAGCCACATCTGCCACAATGGTAAATCCTGCTTCCTTCAGGGTATATAGGATCATTTCAGCATCCACCCTGTTTTTGGCACACCCCAGACTTACCATTCCGATCTTAATTTCCTGATTCTTTTCCATACTTCTACCCCTCTCATCATACCGGAAGTTTCCCCGAACTCCCTCAAGCCTCGAAAAGACCTGTGCAAACCGATTCTATCAATCATCCTGCGATCAATCCTGCAAAAAGCACAAAAGAGTTACACCCGAGTCTTATCCGTTTTCCAATAAGACCCGAATGTAAACCTTGAAATTTTCTTGTTTTATGATTCAGGAATCCGGACATGAACGGATGCTTCCGGATCCGGCTTCATTCTTCTTCCCATTCATATTCACTCATGACATCTTTGATGTCAGACCAACGGAATCCCATCATTTTCAAAGAATTGACTGTTTTCGCCCGATCCTTTTCATTGGACAGTTTTCTGGCGAATCGGGTATCAAGCAGCACACGGATCTGTTCTTCCGGTGGCAGTTCAAATTCCTCGATCAACTGATCGGTTATTTCCTCAGCCAGTTCTTTATCGATTCCCTTTTTGGTCAGTTCAAAAACCGTTCTGTCACGGGAAAAATGTTTTTTGGTAATCAGCTGTTCGGCATAGTCACGCGCAAAACTCTCATCATCGATCAGTCCCAGTTCTTCGAGACGGTCAATGGCGCAGTCGGCAGCGGTTTCGCCAAAAAGCGGCAGCAATTTATCATAGATTTCTTTTCTGGTACGGCTGCGGTATTCGATCAGATACAATGCCTTTTCCTTGGCACGGGCGATCTGAGAATGTTCCAGCAGCTCATGCAATTCTTCATCGGAAATCTCGGAACCGGTTTTCAACCCACTGGCGGCCAGCGTGACGGTATCCACGCTGACCGCATATTCTCCGTCAATATACAGAGCCGTCATCCCTTTTTTCCGTTCTTCCGCAGCGGTGATCAGCATAACTTACTCCACCATGATATCAATATCCGTATCACCGGTCCGTGAATTCATTTCTACGGGCGGTTCTGCCGGTGTTTCTTCCTTTTCTACCGGAGTGGTTTCCGGCTTATCGCTGCCCTTTGCCGCCTTAGCCTTGGACTTGGTTGACTTGGCAAAACTGAGTTTTTCTTTATTAGCGAGCAGTTCTTCCTCGATTTTCTTGGCAATCTCAGGATTATCGGCGAGATACTGCTTGGCATTATCACGTCCCTGAGCGATCCGGTTACCGTCATAGGAGAACCATGC
>CACYCN010000076.1 GCA_902772895.1 uncultured Ruminococcus sp. | reverse complement strand
AACACATTGATCGATATATGTATCGACAGATATATATAACTTAGACGGAAGATAGTTGACGGTAGTTGACGGTAGTTGACGGTACTTGACGGAAGTTCCGTCAGTAGTTTGACGGTAGTTGACGGGAGTTGACGGAAGTTGACGATAGACTTGTTGAGAGAGATTGTAGCGTAGTATACATTCTTTCGGGAAGGAATGTGCGATAATGGAGGGAGTAATCTTTCAGGAGGGAAAAAATAATGGGGTTGACAATGTCTCAGAAAATACTGGCCGCTCATGCCGGATTAGAGTCCGTCAAGGCAGGTCAGCTGATTGAAGCAAAACTGGATATGGTGCTCGGTAATGATATCACGTCACCGGTCGCCATCAATGTTTTTAATGACGGAAACGCTTCTGCCGTTTTCGACAGGACCAAGATCGCTATGGTCATGGATCACTTTACTCCGAATAAGGATATCAAGGCTGCCGAACAGTGTAAGCAGGTCCGTCAGTTTGCCGACAAATATGATATCAAGAATTTCTTTGATGTGGGTCAGATGGGTATCGAACACTCGCTCCTGCCCGAAAAAGGACTGGTAGGACCCGGCACACTCTGTATCGGTGCAGATTCCCATACCTGTACCTATGGGGCGCTGGGGGCATTTTCGACGGGTGTCGGTTCAACGGATATGGCTGCCGGAATGATCAGCGGCAAAACATGGTTCAAGGTACCTTCCGCTATCAAGTTCAATCTGATCAACCGGCCTGCGCCGTTTATCAGCGGTAAGGATATTATTTTACATATTATCGGTAAGATCGGGGTAGACGGAGCCCTGTATCGGTCCATGGAATTCTTTGGTGACGGACTGCAGTATCTGTCCATTGACGACAGACTCTGTATTGCCAATATGGCAATCGAAGCCGGAGCCAAGAACGGTATTTTCCCGGTTGACGATATTACCAGAGCCTATATCAAAGACAGATTCCAGGGTGAACCGGTAGAATATACGGCTGACGAAGACGCCGTCTATGACGAGGAATACACCATTGATCTTTCCGCCCTGCGGCCGACAGTCGCCTTCCCGCATCTGCCGGAAAACGCAAGAACCGTTGACGAAATCGGTGAAACGGAAGTCAGAATTGACCAGGCCGTTATCGGTTCCTGCACCAACGGCAGAATTTCCGATCTGCGTGCGGCAGCCGAAGTTCTGAAAGGCAAAAAAGTAGCGAAGGGCGTAAGATGTATCATCATTCCCAGCACCCAGACGGTTTATTTACAGGCCATGCACGAAGGACTCTTTGATATCTTCATTGAAGCCGGCGCCGTTGTCTCCACACCGACCTGCGGACCCTGTCTCGGCGGACATATGGGCATTCTTGCCAAGGGCGAGAGAGCGATTTCTACCACTAACCGTAACTTTGTCGGCAGAATGGGACATACGGAATCGGAAGTCTATCTGGCAAGCCCGGCAGTCGCAGCGGCAAGTGCCGTAACCGGTTATATTACCGACCCTGCCAGGGTATGTGAAACAATATAAGGAGGGTGCGTCATGAAAGCACAAGGAACAGTTCATAAATACGGAGATAACGTAGATACCGACGTTATTATCCCTGCAAGATATCTGAATACCAGTTCTCATAAGGAACTGGCGCAGCACTGTATGGAGGACATTGACATTGACTTCACCAAGAATGTCAAAGACGGCGATATCATGGTAGCCGAGAAAAACTTCGGCTGCGGTTCTTCCCGTGAACACGCTCCCATTGCCATCAAGGCATCGGGGATCAGCTGTGTCATTGCTTCCACCTTTGCCCGTATTTTCTACAGAAACGCGATCAATATCGGATTACCGATCTTAGAGTGTGACGCTGCCGCAAAAGAGATCCGGAGCGGCGATGAAGTAGCGGTTGACTTCGATACCGGCGTCATCACCGATCTCACCACCGGTAAATCCTATCAGGCAGAACCCTTCCCGCCATTTATCCAGGAAATCATTGCTGACGGCGGTCTGATCCGTCACGTCACCAAAAACTGATTATCCTCTGTCCGGCTGTCACGCCTCATTCGCCGCAGCCGATGTTCTGAAGAAAAAGGAGGAATCCCTATGCAAAAGAAAGGTAAGTTAGTCTCGTTCCGACCGGATATCAAGATCGTGGATTGCACGATCCGTGACGGCGGACTGGTCAATAATTTTTTCTTCACGGATGAATTTGTCAAAGATCTGTATCAGACGAATATCAAGTCCGGTGTAGACTATATGGAGTTCGGCTATAAAGCGTCAAAGGAACAGTTTGACGTCAGTCAGTTCGGCAAATGGAAATTCTGTAACGATGACGATATCCGTGCCATTGTAGGCGATAATGATACCGGACTGAAAATTTCCGTCATGGCGGATGTCGGCAGAACCGATTTCCGCACCGATATTATCGATAAAGCCAACAGTCCCATCGACATGATCCGTGTCGCCACCTATATCAATACCATTCCTTCCGCCATTGAAATGGTAGAATACTGTAACGCCAAAGGCTATGAAACCGCCATCAATATTATGGCAGTTTCCAAGTCCAATGACATGGATCTGGATGACGCCCTGGAACTGATCGGCAGAAGCTGTGTGGATAATATCTATATCGTTGACAGTTACGGTTCCCTCTATCCGGAACAGATCAGACGTCTGGCATCGAAGTATCTGGAAATCGCCGATAAATATGACAAACGGATCGGTATCCACGCTCATAATAACCAGCAGCTGGCATTTGCCAATACCATCGAAGCCCTGACAATGGGCGTCAGCTATCTGGACTCCACCGTCAGCAGCATGGGAAGAGGTGCCGGCAACTGCGCTACCGAACTGCTGATAGGCTTCCTGAAAAACCCGAAATATCATCTCAGTCCCATTCTGTCCTTCATCGAGAAACACATAGTACCGCTGCGGAAGGACGGTCTTCTATGGGGCTACGATATCCCCTATCTTCTGACGGGTCGTCTGAACCAGCACCCCCGTGACGCTATCCAGTTCACCAATGAACACCGCACCGATTATAAGACATTCTATCACTTCCTCTACGATAAGGACTGCTGAATCGTCAGCTCATACGAAATATCCCTGACGGACAAAACTGCCGCATGACGTGGAATTCCACAGCCATGCGGCAGTTTTTCTTATTTCGACAGATCATATCCGAATCAAATCAGAGACAAATCAAATCAGACATTGAACCGGAACAGAACAATATCTCCGTCCTTCATGACATATTCTTTTCCCTCGGAACGAACCAGTCCCTTTTCCTTGGCAGCCGCCATCGAACCGCAGTTCATCAGATCATCAAACGCTACCACTTCTGCCCGGATAAAGCCCCTCTCAAAGTCGGAATGAATCTTTCCGGCAGCCTGGGGCGCCTTGGTACCCTTGGTAATCGTCCATGCCCTGACCTCCGGCTTTCCGGCTGTCAGATAGGAAATCAGTCCCAGCAGATCATAACAGGCATTGATCAGTCTGTCCAGACCGGACTGCTGCAGTCCCATCTCCGACAGGAACATTTCTTTTTCTTCCGGTTTCATCCCGGAAATTTCCGCTTCGATCTCTGCGCAGATCGGCAATACACCGGCGTGTTCCGCTTCTGCAATCTCCTTGACAACCGCAAAATACGGATTGCCGTCAGCACTGCCGTCCTGAAAATCACTGTCGCTGAGATTGGCCGCATAAATGATCGGTTTATTGGTCAGCAATGATACCGTGGAAAGCAGTTCCGCTTCTTCCGGCGTACATTCTACGGAACGGGCAGGTTTTCCTTCATCCAGCGCTTCCTTGACACGCTTGAAGAAATCCAGTTCCGCCTGATATTTCTTATCACCTTTCAGCAGTTTCATTGTTTTATCGATACGTCTGTCAAGAACGTCCATATCCGAAAGAATCAGTTCTACATTGATGGTATCGATATCCCGTTTCGGATCAATGCTGCCGTCCACATGAATGATATCGTCATTCTCAAAACACCGTACAACATGAACGATCGCATCTACTTCACGGATATTCGCAAGGAACTGATTGCCCAGTCCCTCACCCTTGGAAGCGCCTTTCACCAGTCCGGCTATATCGACAAACTCAATGGTAGCCGGCGTATACTTTTCCGGTTCATACATTTCCGCTAACTTATCCAGTCTGCTGTCAGGTACAGCCACGACTCCCACATTCGGTTCAATCGTACAGAACGGATAGTTCGCACTCTGTGCCCCCGCATTCGTAATCGCATTGAACAGCGTACTCTTTCCCACATTCGGTAATCCGACGATTCCTAATTTCATTTCATATACTCCTTTCTATTGTCGGGGCACTGCCCCGATCACGCCAAAAACGCTTCCTCCGGAACCGGCAAACTGACCGGCTGACCGGCTATGCAGTTCCGGCGCAAAAAGCTAACGAAATTGTTACCCTTGTATTGATTTCAGAGAGAATCAAACCTTACTGATTATACCACATCCCTTTCATTATCTCAATATCCATTTTCGAATATTTTCGCAGCGACACTCCGTGATCTCATCCGTTTATCTTCCCCCGCCGATGATAAACGGATGCCTGATTTTCAGGTGAAACCCATGACAAAAGACGTATTACCGGGAAACGGTAATACGTCTTATTGCATCAGACTTATTGTGTCAGTTCAGAATCGGAATTCAGAACAACGGGAGAGGGATTGGTTTCCTCGATCTCGACATCGCTGTAGCGGGGCATACCGGTACCGGCAGGCACAAGCTTACCGATAATGACGTTTTCTTT